>JBKBTB010000052.1:0-10274 GCA_046291015.1 Exilispira sp.
TAAAAGTTTTAATAACTACAATAATATCAATATTTTTGACAAATTTTATGTATTGCCTTGTTCTTCCCCAAACGACACTGATGGAAAAAGCTGAAGCAATTTCATTTTATAAAAGAACTTTTTTATTGACATTTGCAATCGGTCCTTTTGCTTTGTTTGCAGTATATCTTCTGTATAGAAACATAGAAAAAGCCATAAAAAAAATAGAAAGAGGGGAAAGCCTGCTTGATTACGAATTTACAAAAGTAATAAAATCATTTACAAGAATTGAAATTTTATTTTTGCTTATCGGTGGTTTAAGTTATATTTTAGCAATTATTGCAAATATTGCTGTTGAGATAATCTCAAAAACAAAGCTTGATTTAAAATTTTGGTCATTTAGAAGTATTTTAGCTCTTTCATTTGGTGTTTTAAATGGTATTGTTCTTGGTAGACTTATAAATTTTGCATGGATTGATGCTAAAAGTGCCTTAAAAATTAAAATACTAAAAGAGAATATAAAAGAATCAAAAACAATTAACAAATTGGTTATTCCAGTAGTTTTGCTTCTTTTTGTAAATATTTCTTTTTTTTCAATAGCTGCTATAAATTTTTTTGATAGATATGCTTTTACTTTTATTAAATTTAATTTTATTTTTAAACATTTTGTTGTTTTAGCAATAAAGTTTATATTTGTGGACTCAATAATTTTAGTCTCCATGCTTTTAGAACATCAAAAACATTTAGATCATTTAAACTCTCAGTTAAATATAATGGCTAATCAAGATATGGATCTATCGAGCAGAGTCAATATTGTAAGTTTTGATGAAATTGGAAGAATGATTTCAAATGTTAATATAATTTTAAATAAACTTCAAGATTCTTTTATCACTGTTTCTAATGCTGAAAAAATTGTTTTTGATTATGGAGAAAAAATAGAAGATGAATTTATTTTATTAAAAGATGAATATATTAAGTTATCTAAAATTATAAATGAAGTTCAGGCTATTGAGTCAAATGAAAGTAAAATAGTGGATAAGACAAGCATCGATTTTAAAAATTTAATTTTGGCAATAGAAAATATTGTATCAAAAAATAAATATCAAAATGAATTCATTGAACAACTTTCTATTTCCTTAAAAAGCATTTTAAGTTCTTTTCAAACAATCTCTAAACTTATGATTGATGCTAATCAGCTATTTGAAGGTTTAGTTGCCAATATTTTTGGTGGAGAAGCCGAGATATCCAGATTAAGTGAAATAAATAAAAAGATGAATATATCAAATTCAGAGATTAAAAAGATCACAAAATTAATTTTAGATATTTCAGATAGATCAAATCTTTTAGCGATGAATGCTGCAATAGAAGCTGCCCATGCAGGAGAATCTGGAGTGGGTTTTTCGGTTGTAGCAGAAGAGATGAGAAAACTATCTGAAATTACCTCTAACTCGGCTTCTCAAATCGAATCAATTATAAATAATATTATTCAGCTCGATACAGAAGCGAGTACTATTAACAATTCTATTGAAATAGTTTTTGCCGAAATTCATAATCAATTAAAAGATACCAATACAAAGATGAAGGATACAGCACAAAGGGCACAAGAGGAAGTTAAGGTAATAGATAAAAATATTATTGAAGTAGAAAAACTGATAACATTAAATGAAGAAATTAAAATTGCAACTGAAAAGATTGTTGAAATCCAGCCAGTCGTTATCTCTTCATTAAATGAGCTTCAAAAAATAACAAAATCACTTATAGAAAGCAACAATATAATGATAAGCTCTGTAGAAAAAATGAATAATTCTGTAGAATTTACTTCAAAATCATTTAGCAAAATGCTTGATGCTGTTAGCCAATTAAAAAATATTCTTTCTACTTATAAGATTGGTAATTTGAATGAAACAGTAAAAAAGGAGCAAAAGGATAATGATCTTATTGAAGATAAAAAAGGAAAAATAAATCTTTTAGAAAAAAATTAAAGATTTTTTATCCATTGACGGAAGATCATTGTTATATATAAATTGTTATATATAAAAAGTCTGTATATAAAGATTTTAGCTTTTATTTAGCAGGTATTGTAAAACCAAGTTAGAAGTATAATGAGTTATAAAAATTACACTTTTTCATTATCTCAATTTGAAATGCAGATGAAATATCTAAAATATCTATATGATAATAAATTTACTTCTCTTACAGCAAGTGAAGTTTCTAAAATTATTAATGGAAATTATAGTTTATTAAAAAGTAAAGATAAATTAGTTGCCATAACTTTTGATGAACAAATAGATGTTTTTATTGAATATGCAAATTTAATATTTCAAAAATATAGTTTAAATTTATTAATAGTAAATGAAATACAAAAAGCTGCGAAGATTCAATGCTTTAAAAATATAGTTTAAAGGCAACTATTTTTATATATCCATCAATTATCTTTTCGAAAGAAAAAAATACTAAAAAACCTTATATTACATTTAATCAGATTAAAGACATTTTGCAAAATCCAATCTATAAAATTGTCCATAAAATTGGATGTCAATCATACTATCATCCATATATGACTAAAGAATATGAAAATGGACTTTTGCTTAATACGATAAAAGCAAAAGGGATTTAATGCTGCATTTACAATCGATAGAAAAAGAGTAACTAAGGATATAGATTTATATAAAACTTCTTTCAAAGAATTTATTCAATTAGTTAGTAATGATAAATTGGTCGATAATTAAAGTTTGAACAAAAATAATTTAAAAAATAAATAGTATAATCAATATTTAATTTTATAAAAATATATTTTCTTTAATTTGATCAATATTTTTATTTGACAATTTTTTTTTAATATATTTTATTAGATATCTAATTATTAGAATGCTTATTGTTAGCTTTCTAATATAATATAGCGAATTTATAATTTTTTATAAAATATTTTTGAGAAAAAGGTTAATTTATGTTTGATTTTAATGAAAATCCATTTATAAGTATAATTTTCAAAATATCAAGAAAAACTTTTACCACTCTTTTTTCTCAACTTGAAAAGCTAAAAATACATCCTGGTCAATTTCCAATTTTACTTTTACTGTTAAAGCAAGATAATATTTCTCAAATTGAAATAGCGAATAAAGTTTGCGTTAAGCCTTCTACCATTGCTGTTATTCTTAGAAAAATGGAAAAAAACAATTTAATTGAAAAGATGACTGATAAACATGATAGAAGAGTTTTCTATATAAAATTAACAGAAAATGGAAAGGAAATTGCAAATAAAACATTTAGAATAATTGATGAACTTGAAAAGAAAATAACATTAGCTTTAAGCTTTGAAGAAAAAGAAAATTTAATAAATTACCTATATAAAATTATTGAAAAACTTGATGAATTGAACATAAAAAATAATAAGGTAAAATCATGTCAATAACATTAAAAAAGTTTAAGCCTTATATTTTTCAAGCCATCTTTACAATCTTACTGGTTGCTACTTCTGCAATACTCAATTTATATCTACCAAATATGATGTCAGATATTGTAAACAAAGGAATTATCAGGCAGAATATCAAATATATAATCCAGATTGGATTAAAAATGCTTCTTGTTTCTCTTGTTAGTGCAATATTTGGAATTCTATCACACCTTACTTCTGCAAAAATTGCTACATCCTATGCCAAAGATTTAAGATATTATGTATTTAAAAAAGTCAGCGAATTTTCACTTACTGAATTTGATTCGTTTTCAACAGCTTCGCTTATTACCAGAAACACGAATGATATAATGCAAATCCAGCAACTTGCCATAATGATGATGAGAATGGTTATTAGAGCGCCAATACTTTCAATAGGCGGAATAATAATGGCTTTTTCAATAAATGCAAGATTATCAAGCATTTTATTTATTTCTTTGCCTCTTCTTATTACTGGCATTCTTATTCTTATTATTAAGACTATGCCACTTTTTAAGCTTCTTCAAAAGAAAATAGACAGAATAAACCTTGTTGTAAGAGAAAATATAACCGGGGTTAGAGTCATAAGAGCTTTTAATAAAGAAGAATATGAAGAAAAAAGATTTGATCTTGCAAATGTAGATCTGACTAAGACCGCCTTGACCTTAAATAGAATAAATGCATTAATCTTTCCATTGATGATTTTTTTAATGAATTTTACAACAATTGCCGTCATAGCTTATGGAGCAAATCTAGTAGATTCAGTTAGTTTAAATATTGGTGATTTAATGGCTGTTTTACAATATGTGATCCAGATTTTATTTGCATTTGCAATGATTTCTATCATTTTCACATTTTTACCAAGGGCAATAGCTTCAATTAATAGAATCGATGAGGTTTTATCAAAGGAGAACAGTATAAAGGATAAAATTAATTTAAATGTTGAGATTCCAAAATTGAAAAGCAAGGAGATAATATTTGAAAATGTCACATTTTTTTATCCAAATGCTAAAACTGCAGTTTTGGAAAATGTGAGCTTTCCCATTTTGGAAGGTAAAACAACGGCAATTATTGGAAATACAGCAGCAGGGAAATCTACTCTTTTAAATCTTTTGCTCAGGTTTTATGATGTAACTTCAGGTTCTATCAAAATTGGTGGAATAGATATTAAAGAATTTAAACAAAATCATCTTAGAAATCTTTTCGGATATGCTCCTCAAAAACCAGTAATTTTCAGCTATTCAATTTTTGAAAACATAAAATTTGGAAGAGATATTAATAATGAAGATGTTTATAATGCTGCAAAAATAGCAATGGTTGATGAGTTTGTTCAAAACATGCCAGAAAAATACAATACTATTTTAGCTCAGGGGGGCAGCAACCTTTCTGGAGGACAGAAACAAAGAATTTCGATTGCACGCGCGATAGCTCAAAAAAAAGATTTTTATATTTTTGATGACACTTTCTCAGCCCTTGATTTCAAAACTGACAACAAGATTAGAATGGAACTTACTAAATTTTCAAAAGGCTCTACAGTTATAATTGTAGCTCAAAGAGTAGCAACTATATTGAATGCAGACAATATTATAGTACTTGAGGATGGAAAGATTGAGGGAATTGGGACACATAAGCAGCTTCTTAAAAGTTGCGAAGTTTACCGCAACTTTGTTTATTCTCAACTTTCAGATGAGGATATAAAATCAATAAAATAAATATACCATCAATGAACTAATAATACGCTTTATTAACATATAGGAGCTTAAAATGTCAGACAAAGATAGAATTAAACCTCAAATTCAGCAAGAACTGAAAACTGAAACAAAAATTTCTGTATTTCGTGGACCTGGTTTTAGAGGACCCGGAGCACACCTCGGTGGACCAGTCGAAAAACCTAAAAATTTTAAAAGAACCTTAAATAGACTTATAAAAGAACTGAAACCTTTTACATTTCTTTTAATCATAGTTCTTATATTAACTATTGTAGCAACAGTTCTAACATTATTTGCTCCTAAAATATTAGGTAAAGCTATAACATTTCTTTTTGAATCATTTATAGAAAAATTTAAAAATTCTAATGCGAGGATTAATTTTACTAAGGTATATAATATACTTTTAATTCTTGGTATAATTTATCTTGTGGTAATTATCTTTAACTATATTCAACAATATATAATGGCTGGTGTATCACAGAATCTTGTAAAGCATCTAAGGACCAGGATGATGAGTAAACTGAATAGACTGCCTCTTAAATATTATGATTCAAATTCTCATGGAGATATTTTAAGCAGATTCACAAACGATATTGATACAATTAGTTCTACTTTACAACAGGGGCTTGTTCAGGTTTTCTCATCGATAGTGTCTATTATTGGTGTTATAATAATGATGCTTACAATTAGTCCTATTCTCACACTTATAACTATTTTGACTCTTCCACTAAGTATTTTTGCGACTTCATTTATTGCAAAAAGGTCACAGATTCAGTTTCGAGAACAGCAAAAACTTTTAGGAGAAATCAATGGACATATAGAGGAATCATTTTCAGGACATATTGCCATAAAAAGTTACAATAGAGAAGAGGATAATATAAAAAGTTTTTTAAAAATTAATGAAAAACTTTATAATGCAGGATGGAAGTCACAGTTTTTTTCCGGAATAATAATGCCTATTATGAACTTTATTTCAAATATTGGATATGTTGCAATTGCTGTAGTAGGCGGAATATTTGTCGCAAAAAGGCTTATAAAAATTGGTGACATACAGGCTTTTATTCAATACTCCAATCAATTTACTCAGCCAATAATAGCTATATCTAATATTGTAAATCTTATTCAATCTACCATTGCAGCAAGTGAAAGAATTTATGAAATGCTTGATGAAGAAGAACTGGAAAAAGAAAATGACTATAAAGAAGATTTTAAAAAATATGAAATTAAGAGTATAAAAGGAAAGATAAGATTTGATTCTGTTTATTTTTCTTATTTTCCTGAACAGAAACTTATCGAGAATTTCAATTTATTTGTAGACAAAGGACAGATGATTGCCATAGTTGGACCTACTGGAGCCGGGAAAACAACTTTAGTTAATCTTCTTATGAGATTTTATGAAATAAATAAAGGACGGATTTTAATAGATGATTTAGATTCAAAATCAATTACAAGAAATAATTTACGGCAATTTTTCGGAATGGTATTGCAGGATACATGGTTATTTAATGGGACAATAAAGGAAAATATAGCCTATGGTAAAGAAAATACATCAGATGAAAAGATAATAGATGCAGCAAAAAAAGCATACGCCCACCATTTTATATCACTTCTTCCTGATGGTTATGATACAATTATCAACGAAGAATCCACTAATATCTCAGTAGGTGAAAAACAACTTATTACAATAGCAAGAGCATTTTTAAAAAACCCGGATATTTTAATTTTAGATGAAGCAACAAGTAATGTTGATAGTTTAACAGAAATACATATTCAGATGGCTATGAAAAAACTAATGGAAGGTAGAACAAGTTTTGTTATTGCCCACAGGCTTTCGACAATCAAAAATGCAGATAGAATAATAGTTATGAATGAGGGGAAAATTATTGAAAGTGGAACTCATCAACAATTATTAAAACAAAAAGGATTTTACTGGCAACTTTACCAGAGTCAATTTTTAGGTATTACAATATAATTTCATTTGATATAATTTTATGATTTAATCAACATATTCAACATCTTTTAATGATAATATAAATTTACTTCCCACACCTTTTTCACTTTCAACAGATATCTGCCCATTCATAATCTGAGCTAATTTTTTTGATATTGGCAAACCAAGACCAGTACCTTCTATATTCAAACTATCTGCCCCCCTATAAAAATCATCAAAAATCTTTTCTATCTCATTTTTTTTAAGACCAATCCCACTATCTATCACTTCTATTATCAAATCGCCTTTTTTACTGTTTTGAGTAATTTTTTTAAATTTCACATTTAATCTTACAAAACCATTATTGGTATATTTAATTGCATTTGAAAGAAGATTATTTAAAATCTGCCTTAATTTTATTTGATCTATTTTAAGTTTTCCAGGCAATTCTTTATCAATACTATATTCAAAACTTAATCCTTTATTTTTAGCGATGATCTTGTTTGAATCTATAACATCGTTAAGTAAATTTAATAAATCTATTTCTTCTAAGTTTAATGTCATTTTCCCAATATTAATTCGAGCAATATCGAGTATGTTTGAAATAATATCTATGATATGTAAAGATATAGATTTCATATTTTGTAAAGCTTGTTTTTTAGATTTGTCTTCTTCATTTTTTTCAAGAATCTGAATATACCCAAGTAATAATGTAAGAGGATTTTTAAATTCATGCGAAACCTGATCTAAGCAATAAATGTATCTTTTACTTGATTTAATTCTTCCAGAGCCCTTTTAGATGAAATCAGGTTAATTTCTATTTCTTTTTGTTTCTTTATTTCTTCTTCTAAAAATTTTTTTTTCATCCATTAATTTTTTTCTTTCAATCAAAATCGCTAATAAAGCCTTTTCTCTTAAATATAATATTATTAAAAATATTATTGAAAATATAATGATGCAAAACAATATTATTACCCACCATTTAAGATAGAATGGTGGATTTATTTTGATTTCAACGGTTTTTATGTTTTTGCTATATAAACCATAGCTATTTGTTCCCCTAAGGTATATTTTGTATGTTGCTGGCTTAAGATTTGCAAGGTTAATGGAACCTTCATTTCCAAGATACTGCCAATCTTTATTTATCCTGTCTATTTTATAAGAATATAATAATGAATTTGGATTGCTATAATCTAAAGAGACAAAACTTATAGAAATCGAGTTTTTCCCATAAGGCAATTTTATATAGTTTAAATCATAATAATATAACCTACTTTCATTATACTCTTTACCATTAATCTTAAAGGAAGTAATCTGAATATCTGGATTGTAAATATTAGAAATATTCAATTGCTGATTTTTTAAAATATTGATTTGTCCTGCACCTCCTAAAAGAATTGAACCATCTTTTAACCTGACTATACCAGAACTAAACTCACTTGCAAGCTGTTCTTCTTCATAACCAAAAATCAGTAATTCATCTGTATTTGTATTATATTTTACAAGATCATGAAAAGTTGTAAAAAGGATTATCCCTTTTTCAAGTTCTTCTATTGCATTTATGTAATTTTCTCTAAGACCATTTTTAGTAGTAAGATGTCTGAAATTATTTTTATCATAATCATAAATATTCAATCCATTTGATGTGCCAACATAGATCTTTCCGTTTGAATCTTCAAATATACTTGTTATATTATTGTCACATATGCCGTTAGAATTTTCTAAGTCATAAAAAAACTTTTTAATCTCCCATTTTTTCATATCCAGTAAATTTAAACCTTTATTTGTTCCAATCCAGATATTTTCCCTGCTATCTATAAGAATGTCAAATACCATATCATTTGATAAAGAAGGATTAGTGTTTGAATTAATTAGTTTAACTGCAGAAAAATTTAGAATATCATTTTTATTATCAGATAAAGGCACAATAATTATACCAGAAAGATATGTACCTATAATTAAGTTTTTGTTTTTATCTTCAGTAATAGAGGTAAAAGTATCTTCATTTGTTTGATTTATACCAAAATCACTCTTTTTAAAATACTTAAATTTGTTCTTTTCATAATCATAAAGATTTAAATATTTATTTGTTGCTATCCATAGGTTGCCATGTGAATCCTGAAAAATTGACCTTACAATATTGTCAGATAGATTACCATCATCTTTGCCACTGCTTATATATTTAATAATTTCTTTGTTTTGAGGATTATATCTTATAAGACCATCATTATAAAAGCCAAGCCAAATATATCCATATCTATCTTCAAAAATAGTTTTTACTTTACTATTGAAAATTGAATTTGGATTATTTTTCTCATATTTTAAGTAAATCAAATCTGGTTTATTGATGTTCCATTTAATAATTCCAGCGCCATGTGTTCCTATCCATATATTTTGGCTTTTATCCTTAAACAAAGAATATATAGTATTATTTGGAATCTTTAAGCCAATTTTTGTATTTTCGACTAATTCAAAGCTATTATCTTTTTTATTAAAAACATATAACCCCTGACCCCATGTGCCAACGAGAAGATTCTCATCATCTATGAATAAAAGTGAATAAATCTTATTAAAAGGAAGTGGATAGTTTATAAAAACATTTTTTTTAAAATCATATTTAGCTAAACCATATCCCCAGAGCCCAAACCATAAATTTTTCTCATTATCCATCGCTATTTTCATAGCCACTTTAGAGGCTGGATAGTTTGCTTCGAATGATTTACCTGGTAAATTTAATCTATCATCGACAGTATAAAAAGTGAATCTTCCATCAGAATATTTGTAAATACCGTCATATGTTCCTATCCATACATTACCTTTATCATCAGTTAATATATCTCTAATAGTACTATCTTTGGTTGGACCATCTTTTATATCATCAAAAATAAATCTTTTAAATTTTTCATTTTTTTCATCAAATATCTGAAGACCCTTTAAAGTACCAATCCAGAGTCTTCCTTCTTTATCTCTTTCAATTGCTATGACAACATCATTTGAAAGGGAATTTATATCATTTATATCATTTATATAATTATAAAATTTTTCACTTTTAATATCAAATTTACATAATCCACTATATGTTCCAACCCATAATATATCATCTTTATCCATAAACATAGTCTAAATAAGTTCGCCCGGTAAACTATTTTTCTCAAAAGGGACTTTATTAAAAATTAAAAATTCTTTTCCATCAAATCTATTAAGTCCGTTTTGAGTTCCAAACCAT
>JBKBTB010000290.1:0-2180 GCA_046291015.1 Exilispira sp.
TTTTTTCTGTTTTATTAATTTGTAAATAGATTCAAGTTCCTTATAATCTTCCATAAATAAAAGAAAATTTTCTTAACCTGCAATAAATTTTTATGATGTGGCTACTTTCAAAAAATCTGAAGCTTCAATATGATTCTTTGCAGAATCTATATAGATCTTAATTGTTTCTGAAGATAGATCTGGTTTCATATCTTTTAATAAATTCCATGCATGGGTGGATATCTTTGGTGTTACAGAATAACCATTATATCCAATATTCCCGGCCTTTGCTATAATATTTGCTGTATGAACAATAGCGACAACAGATTCATATTTTATAGCTTTATTTGGATGGTGATGATATCTTATAGGAATATAAAGATTATCTGGTAAATTCCACTTTCTACATAGTAAAAATCCAAGTTCTTCATGGGTAAATTTTAATATTTCTTCTTCACTTTGAATAAATGTAATATTTTTATTGTTTGCATTATAAAGAACTTTGTTCATTTCATCAGGAAAATATATATCTAAAATAATTTTACCTATATCATGTAAAAGTGCCGAAACAAATATTTCACCGGAATTCCCAATTCTCGTATCTTCACTAATCTGCTTTGCTATAAATGCTGTTGCAACACAGTGAGTCCAGAAACTATATCTATCGAAACTACTTTTTTGATTAATATTTTTAAATATATCAAAAACTGAAGCTGAAATAGCAAGATTTTTTACTGCATTAAATCCGATAACAACTATTGCCTGATCTACTGTGGTAATTTTTTTTGAAAATCCATAAAAGGCTGAATTTACAAGTTTAAGTGTTTTAGCTGTTAAAGATTGATCAGAATTAATAATACTTCCTACCTGTTTTGTCGTAGCTTTAGGATCATTTATAAGTTGTAAAATTCTTTGAATTACAACTGGTAGAGTGGGAAGATCATCTATTTTACTTATAATATTATCAACTTTTTCTTTCGGGATATTAACAGAACTATCTTCCATATGCGTTTCTTCGCTTTTCTTTTCTATCATTATCTTATTATTACAATTTGGACAAAAAATATAAGTAACATTTGTTTTAATCAAACTATCATTTAAAATAAAACTTTTCCCGCATTTAGAACATTTTACTAACATTTTATTTATCCTTTGACATTAATTTTTATCGTATTATCTATTAGTCAAATTTAATTTAGAGATAAAAATTATGAAAAAATATTTAAATTTTTTCACACAATTTATTATAGTTTTTCTTCTCTTTTTTTCAACTTTAATCTCCCTTTCCTTACAGGATGAAATTACAAATCTTGCAAACTTATATAATCAGGGTAAATACTCTGAAGTTGAAGAATTAGCATTAAATTTACTTGCTCAATATCCTGAAAATTATGATGTTTACTACTATTTAACCCAGTCACTTTATAAACTTGGTAAATTTCAAAAGTGTCTCGAATATACAAAAGAAGCTCTGGGAATTTTCCCCAATAATTTGCAATTTCTTAAACTTTCTGGAAGAGTTTATAATGACCTTGGACAATATCAAGCC
Source organism: Exilispira sp. (assembly GCA_046291015.1). Taxonomy (GTDB): domain Bacteria; phylum Spirochaetota; class JAAYUW01; order JAAYUW01; family JAAYUW01; genus Exilispira. Next base: position 1,529 of record JBKBTB010000290.1, read on the forward strand.
GCTATTTTAAATCTTGAAAAAGCATTAAACCTTAATACTCAGGATAGCTGGAATTATTATTATTTAGCCAAAGCTTATTTTAACATTGGAAATTATTACAAGACTATTACAGTTGCAAATGCATCAATTTATCTTGGTATAAACCAATATTATCCATATTACTATCTTGCTTTTTCACTTTATAAAACAGGTTCTACTGATAAAGCACTGGAAGTTCTTGATTATTCTATTAAAAAATTCAATTCTTCCAAACTTATAGAACTTCAGCATGAAATCAAAAGCAATAGATAATTAATTATAAAAAAATTAAGATATTTAAAATAAACTCAAATTAATGAAAGTAGCATTTAAAACTTTTGGATGTAGACTCAATATTTCAGAAACAGAATCAATTATTTCCCGGATTCAAGATAAAGATAGTATTTCTAAAGATATAAAAGAAGCTAATATTATTGTAATCAACACCTGTACTGTAACCTCTGAAGCCGAAAAGAAATGTGTCAGGTTTATAAACCAAATTCTTGAGCAGGACAAAATTTGTATTAGCACTGGTTGTTTTAATCCTTCCCGGATTATTAAAAATGAAAAATTAATATTTCTTCCTCTTGATCATAAAGGTAATGTTTCCGACATTATTTCAAAAATAGTTAAT
>JBKBTB010000053.1:0-10135 GCA_046291015.1 Exilispira sp.
GATTTTATAACTTCTCCCACCTGTTTAAGGTTATTGAAGACAAGATAAATTCTTGGATATTTCATTATACAGCTTTCTATAGGATAGACATTGATAAGAAAATAATTTAAATCATCACTTTCCATTAATTGAATATCAAATTCAGTTAGTTTAAATAAATTTTTTAATTTTTCTAAATCAATATCAGGCTGATTTACAATATTAACTTCATCTTCATCATTATCATCATTATTATATTGTTTTTGGTTTTCAACTGTATTAAAATTTTCTACTTTGTTGTCTTTTGTTCCTTTAATTTCTCCTTTTTTATCATCAAATAGGTGAGAAGATAATTTTTTCAGACTTTCAATGATAGTTATAGAATTTTCCTGTCCTATCTCATGTGATGTAGCAGCTATTGAATTTAAGGAATCATGTATAAAATCAAGTGCCTTAAAAACGACTGAAATAATTTCTTTTAATACCGGTTTTTTTGTCTTTCTAAAATAATCAAATATATCTTCAAGAAGGTGAGAAATTTCCATTATATTATTAAAACCAAGCAATCCTGCTTCGCTTTTTAATGAGTGCATATATCTAAATAACTCATTTATTAAAGATTCATTTTTAGAGTCATTTTCAAGTTTTAAGATTAACTGATTGGTATTCTCGATTAGCTCAAATGCTTCTTCTAAAAATGCCTTTTTATATCTATCTTCAATCATAATATCCTCTTCTGAAAAACAATTATTAATTATAACTTAATAATATTACCATTAAAGCTTTTTACAATTACCGTACCATCCTGTAAATTGAAAAAAACTGTTCTTCCATAAATACCAAAAACATCTTCTGCTATTATAGCAATATTTTTTTCTATTAATAGTTTTCGGCAAATATTTACATTTTCCTTACCAATATCTGGAATTATAGAATCCTGAGAAGAAAAATATATTTTTGCCCCTCCAGCTAATTTTGCCGTTATATCTTTTGCCTTATAACCTTTGGAAAAAAAAAGAGAAAGCATGTTATGTATTGCATAATCAGCATATTTAAAGCTATTTGATTTATGTCTTTCGGCTTTTGGAAGCATTATATGGGCAAGAGAACCAAATCCATCCGATTTAGAATAAAGCATTATTGAGACACAAGAACCGACAATAGTTTTTAATACTTTTGGAGCATAATTAAATTGCATACCCCCAATAGCGACATAAATAATATTTTTAGAATCAATATTTTCGAGAATTTTAGTTCCAGTAGAATCCTGCATTATTTTTTACCTTCTGGAATAAATAAAAAAAATCCATCAATTTTTTCTATTGTAAATCTTGATATAAATATTTCCAGGTTATTTCCAGAAATATCCTGTCCGCAAATAATTTCGTTTATTACAGAGTCTCTAAAAGAATATGAAATGACTGGTACCGATGTGAAAATTGGTTTTTGTATAAGATTTGATATGGCAGAAACAAATGACATTGAAAATATTGAGGCTACAGATTCAATACAAGAAGCAACATCATTATTTAAAATACCTTCTTTTTCTTCTATTGAAATTAAATTTTTTTGAGTTAAAAGATTATATAAATTCAAAGCAGAATTTCTAGATAAAAGAAGAGCTAATTTTCCAAAAATTTCATTTTCAATATTAAATATAACAGATATAGCTGTATCTTCAGCATCTCCAATGAGAAGAGGTAGTTCACCAACAGAGATAAAGATCTTGGATATATTATCCAGTATTATCGGTTTATTGAAAAGCTCCTGTAGTTTATCAGAAATTTCAACCGAGGCAATTTTAGCAAATTCATCTATTAGATTGGAGTAAATTTCATTATCATTTTTTTTCTTTTTAATAAAAAAATTAAATATTTTCATATTTTATTACCCTATTATTTCAAGAAGATAAATAATACAGAATGAAATTTTTGCAAATATAAGGGTTTTTATTCTTTATAATATACAGAACTATTTCCAATTTTAAGGTACTTGAATTTATCTGAAATAACATAAAGAGTTTCTGCATGCCCTATAAATAAAAAACCCCCGCTGTTAAGAGTATTATAAAACTTTTCAACAATCATTTTCTGAATATCTCTATTAAAATAAATCATTACATTTCTACAAAATATTATATCTAAATTTTTTGGATAATCATCTTTTATTAAATTATGAACTCTAAAGATAACTTTACCTGCTAAATTTGGCAAAATTTTATAATTTTCTTCATCAATCTTTATAAAATATTTTGTTAATAAATTTTGTGGTACATATCTTAATCTTCTAATATTATAAATACCTTTTTTCCCCTTATCTATCACCTCTGAATTTATATCTGAAGCTATAATATCGACATTTGACAATAAACCAAGATTATCGGCAATAATAGCAATTGAATAAGGTTCCTCTCCAGTTGAACAACCAGCACTCCATATTTTAGCATGACCTTTACGATTAATTAAAAGAGGAAGTATCATATTTGATAGAGCTTCTAATTGACCTTCAGAACGAAAAAAATAGGTTTCATTTGTAGATATAACATTTAAAAAATATTCATATTCTTCTTTATGATTAAGTAGATAATCATAATATTGTTCATAGGAATGTAAATTTAAAGCCTGCATTCTTTTTCTTAATCTATTTGATAAAAGTATGACTTTTGAATCTTTCAGATATATTCCAGACAACTGGAATATTAGTTTCGTAAATTTTGTAAATAATTCTGGTGAAAGAATATCATTTACTTGATTATCTATCATTTTTTCGAAATAATATCTTCATCTTTCTCGGTAAAAATAAGCTTTTCAATATTTAAAATAATAATTAATTTTTCATTAATTTTACCAATACACATGATAAAATCTGATTTAATTCCGCTAACAGTAGGCAATGAAGGTTCTATCTGATTTTTACCAAGTGTAACTACTTCTGAAACTGTATCTACAATAAAACCAAATTTTCTATTCCCTATTGCAACTATTAAGATTCTTGTCTTATTTGTATTTTCGATATTTTCGATATTAAACCTCTTTCTTAAATCTAAAACAGGTATTACTGCTCCTCTTAGATTTATTACTCCTTCAACAAAAGGTGGTGAATTTGGAATCTGAGTTGGAATCATATATTTTTCTATATAATCAACATATGTAATAGGTATAGCATAAGTAACCTTACCAACATTGAAAAGAATTATTTGAAGTTCATTAATTGTCGAAATATCCATTTTATTTACTCCTGTTGCTTTTTTAATTCTTTTTTAAGAGCATTATAAATATTTTTAACTTCAACGAGGACCTTTCTATCTGGATCGCTTAAAAGATTATATATTTTCTGTAAAATAAGCCCCTTATCATTTTTGTAAAGGATTTTTATTGTTTTTAGTCTAATCCGTGGATCTTCATCTTCGAGAAACTTAACTGCTATTTCCTTTGCTTTTTCATTATAATTATTGTCAATAATCTGTAGAATGGCAAATTTTATACTTTGAGCATTAAAAGCTGGATTAATGGGAAGATCTTCAAGAACTTTTTGGCCATAATTTAATTCAAGGATTTTCAAAATAAAAACTATCAATTCTTCATTTTCACACTTTTTTAAGAATCTTATCAAAATTGAATAAGCTATTTTTTTATCCTTTTCTATTAAAGCCTCCACAGCGCTTTTTTTTACATTTACATCTTCGGAATAAAACAATCTTTGCATCAATTCTGAAAAAGGAAGATTTAATGTTAAATTATCTATTTTATAATCTTTTAATATCTTCTTATTAGCATTTATTAATTTTGTTTTCAATTGATTGTCCAATTTTAATAAAATATCTGACATGTTTTGTCTAAATAACTGAATATTGTATTGTTTTTCTAAAGAAATATCATATTCAAGTCTCGTTTTAGAATTTGATAATATAGAAAAAGCTTTTGTAACTTTCTTAAATTTTTCTATCGCCAAAGGATCTTTGTTTTTATCGGGATGAAGTTGAAAAACAAGTTTTCTATATGCAGCCTTTATTTCTTCCATAGATGAATCTGGCTTGACCTGCAAAATGGAATAATAATCATTAAGCAATTCATCCATTTACTTCCTCCTTGAAGTAATTTTAACTGAGTAAACCTTTCATTAGATATTTTTGCTCTGTATAATCTATCTCTTCATTGTAATATTGAAGTGCTTCATAATAATTTTTAAGCTTTTCATAATTAGCATTTGTTATATTTTCATCTATTTCTATGATAAGTTCTTTTATCTCATTCCCGATTTCGAGAGGAAATTTTGATTGTTTTAATTTCTCATCTACTATATTTTTCAATGTTCTTAGATTATTTCTAAGTTTTTGTTTTTCCTCAAATTCATAATCTTCTTTTTCGAATGTCCTGGATGATTTTATAATTCTTTGAAGATCTGAAAGTTTCAATTCTCTTGTAGAAGCATCAATCGTTATTTGCTGAAAAACCTTTGTATCAACATCCTGAGCACTGACAGTTAAAATACCATTGACATCAAGAGAAAAGGTTACTTTTATTCTTGGTTCTCCTGCTTTTGCTCTTCTAATATTACTTAAAATAAAGGTACCAAGTTTGAAGTTTTCCCTGCAAATCTTTCTTTCCCCCTGATAAATATTTATTTCTACAACTTTCTGATTATCGACAATAGTTGTGAACATTTTTGAATTTTCACAGGGTATCTTTGTATTTCTATCAATAACAGGTATAAAAAGTCCTCCGGTAATTTCAACTCCTAAAGATAAAGGTGTAATATCTACTAAAATAATATCATTTATAGTTCCTTCTATTACAGCTCCCTGTATTGCTGCTCCTATTGAAACTACCTGATCTGGATCAATTGTTTTTTCTATTTTGTTTCCAAATAAATTTGCCAATCTAACCTGAACAAGTGGTATCTTTGTAGAACCTCCTACCAGAATAACAGAATCAATATCATTTAATGTAAAATTACTTTCTTCAATAACTTTTTTTACAAGTTCTATGGTATAGTTAATATACTGGTCTATCATTAACTCAAATTCTTCTCTTGAAATTTTATACTCAAGATGAAGTGGTCCTTTATCATTTGCCGATATAAATGGTATAATTATTGATGCTTCTTTTTCATAAGACAAAGTTATTTTAGCCTTTTCTGCAGCATCATAAATCTTAAACATTGCAAATTTATCTTCACTTAAATCTTTCCCAGTTTTTGATTTAAAATATTTTAATATTTCATTTACGATTAAATTATCAAACTCTATTCCACCGAGCATATTATCGCCACTTGTAGCAATAACATTAAACATTCCATCGGCAATTTCAACAAGAGAAACATCAAAAGTTCCTCCTCCAAAATCATATACCAGAACAAGTTTATTTATATTCTTTTTACCATAACCATAAGCAAGGCATGATGCAGTTGGTTCATTAATAATTCTTATTACATCAAGTCCAGCTAATTTCCCGGCTTCAAAAGTTGCCTTTCTCTGAATTTCATTAAAATATGCTGGTACAGTTATTACAGCTTTTGTAATCTTCTGTTTCAATCTATTTTCAGCATTTTCTTTTAATTTTTTCAATATAAAAGATGAGATTTCAGATGGTGTGAATTCTTTATTCTTTATAAAATATCTTTTTTCACTACCCATAAACCTTTTAACTTCAGTTACAACCTGATCAGGATAAAGTATCTTCTGATTTTTAGCTTTATTTCCAACAATTATTTCGTCAACAGAATTCACCAAAACAGCAGAAGCAGTGATATAATCACCTTCATCATTTGGTATCATTGTAATTTCATCATATTCATAAACAGCACAGGAGGAATTTGTTGTACCAAGATCTATTCCTAAAACAAGTTCCATCTTTGCCCCAAATTTTTATTTTTTTATATTTTTTTTGAATTTAATTTTTTTTTCATTTCTAAATAAGAAATTGCAAATTGAATTTCACCGGTATTTTTACCTATTTTATCAGCTATTTCATCTATTGAAATACCATTTAAAAACATTCCATAAGCTTTATCCTGCCATGATTCTATTTCATTAAATTCAAAATTTTTAGATAAGTTTACCTTCTGAGTCTTATTATTGCTTTTTAATTTTTTATTAGTTTCGATTAATTCTTTTTCTTCTAAACTTTTTTTTAGCTTTTCTAATTTTTTTATCTTTAGATCAATTTCTCTTATCTTTTCTTCCAGTAAACTAATGTTTCTATCTGCTTCCTCATTAAAGTGAGTAATAATTTCTTTCATTTCTGAGATTAAATCGGATTTTATATAATCTTTTTTTATCTTATTTATCTTATCATTTAATATAAGGTAAAACACTATACAGATAAGAATTGTTAATACAATAACAGTTATTGTCATATTTAAATTTTTTCTTCAAAAGTATGTTGATCTTGATCATCTTCGTAATAATTTTTATTGCCTTTATATTTTTTATTCTGCTGATAATTTTGTTTAAATTTTTCAATTTTACGAAGTCTATTTTCTTCTTCTCTTATTTTTTCAATTGTTGCAAGACCTTCTTTTTTCTGTAAGGATTCTATTTTTTGCTTTTTTTCCTGAATTTGTCTTGAAATAGATTCAGAAATTTGAGACAAAGTAGATGTTCTTGATAAATTTTCGAGCCGGACAAGCATATTTTGAATATCAATTGGTCTGATAGCCACTTTTTCTCCTTATAGCTTGTTCCTTAGCGATAATATTCGTTTATCAAATAATTTCCTATCTACATCTGGAGGCTCATAAGGTCCAGCTTTTATTTCATTATTTACAAATCTAATTGTACATGATGATTGTTCATATGTAATTTCATATGGTTCCACTCCATACTTGAAAAAGATTTTAACACCAGCGTAAATTTTATTTTTAATTGCAACTTTTGGATTTAAATTAATTGTTGTAAGTTTTTTGTTTATATCTTCTATGTTTTCCAGAACATTTTTAAAGGTTTCTTCCTGTTGAGATAATATCTCAATCTTGTTTTTTAATATCTCTTCTTTTTCATTTGTCCAATTTTTTCTCATTTTTCTTTGTGTAGTCAAAGTAGTTATATCTCTTTTTAAGTCTTCAATTGAATTTTCTAATTTTTTCTTTTGCATCATTAAATCTTCAAGATCTATTCTTAATTTTGGTGGAATACCAACTTCAACAATAGTTTCAGAATAAGAAACAGTACCCAGATTTCTTGTGTTTACTTCATTAGCTGCTCTGACTATACCACCACCTATTTGAGCTCGATGACCAAAGCATACTATAGCATCATCGGCATTTACTTCCGAATGATATATATGATCATCGACAATTACCGACTTCCCAGCAAAAACCCTTGTATTTTCAATAAATTTCGAAAAAACGCTTCCTTCAGCAGAAATTAATCCTTCAGAATGTCCATTTATCCCTTGAGCTATGTAAATATCATTATCAGAAATTATTTCACATTTACCAACACTTCCCCTGATTTCTATATTTCCTTTTGCTTTAACGGAAAAACCATCAAGAACAGAACCATGAACAACTACAGAACCAACAAAAGTTATATTTCCAGTTTTTATTCCTACATCTCCATTGATATGTTTAACTGGCTCAACACCAATTTTACCTCCTTTTTTAACAACATGACCATCTACAGTGGCTCTTAAAAATTTCCCATCAGGAGAAAGCTCTGTATTTGGTCCGGCAAGAATCTGCCTATCTATCCCTTTTCTTGCTGGAAGTAACTTACCTGTAACAGTATATCCATCTTCTCCGGGTGTTGCTGGAATTTTTTCACAAATAAGATCACCTTTAAGGACATTTTGTATATTCTTTACTATATTTTTAAAATCAAACTTATCTTCTGCTATTGATTTATATATTGTTTTTTCTGAATTTGGTTCAAAGTACATTTTGATTTCAGCATCTTTACCATGAACAGGTTGTTTTGCCCTTGCAACAACGATCTCCTTATACTCTATCTTTTCATCAGCAATTCTCGTAACAACATCTTCCAGTATTCCATAACTTACTCCCTGTGCTTGAATCTCAGAAATAATTTCTTCAGGTGTTAACTCAAAACCACCGGGCTTTGGTGGAAAAAGTGTTGCTGTAGCAGTCATTTCGTTTATTCCAATATTTACCTGAACTGTTGCAGAATTTTCTTCAATTCCTTCAAAAGCAGCTATTATAATATATTGACCACCTGGTTTACTAACTTCCTGTTTAACTAAATTAAAATCATATTTTTCTATCCCTTTATTTTTGAGAGCCACCTCAATTTCTTTTAATTTTACTGCCTTACCATTTTTCTGAGGAGGAACTACTTTCAATAAAATTCCATTTCTACTTTTAATAATTGAAAAATAACCATCAACAGGAGGAGCAAAAATTTCTTCCTCTTTTTCAATATTATCTTCTGTAATAGAAACCTCTTCTATAATTTCAGAAACAGGCCTTTTATATGCTAATATTTTATAGTTTTTATTACCTATTCCTCCCAAACCTTTTGTTCCATATTGAATTATTTCATAATCAATTTCATCCAGAGTCGCTTTTAATCTTCTACAAGCTTCAGATATTGCCTTTTCTAAAGAAGGTGCTTCTACTTCTATTTTTTTAGTATCACTGCCAAAATTTATCTTTCGTAAGGCATTTTTTAACTTATCCATAACTTCCCTCTGGTGATATTGATTTATTCAAATTTATCACCCAAAAATCTCGCTATTTTAGCTCTCAGCCTCATAACAGCTTTGGTATGCAACTGAGAAACTCTTGACTCAGTTATATCTAAAACTTCACCTATTTCCTTTAATGTTAACTCTTCATAATAATACAATATCAATACCTTTTTTTCCTTATCAGGTAATTCTTTTATTGCTTTTGCAAGTATTTTGGTAACTTCTTCTTTTTCCATTATTGTATCTGGATTCTTATGAGAAGGAGCTTCTATTGTACTTATCACCTCGATATTTTCACCATCTTTTGTATTCTGATAATAAATTTCTGAAAGACTTATGACAGTTGTAGGATTAACCTCAACATATAGATCCTGCAGTTCTTCAAGAGTTATTCCCAATACATCTGCTATCTCACGATCTGTTGCGGGTTCTCCTTTTTCCAGCTCAATTCTTGCCATTGCTTCTTCTATTTTTTTAGTTTTGGTTCTTATAGTTCTTGGAATCCAGTCCATATTGCGAAGTTCATCATATATAGCTCCTTGAATTCTTGTCATAGCATAAGTGTTAAATTTAATATTTTTAGTTGGATCATATTTTTCGATTGCATCTAAAAGACCTAAGGATCCATAACCTATTAAATCATCAAATTCAACTGAACCTTTAATTTTATAACCAATTTTACCTGCTATATGTTTTACTAAAGGCGCATATTTTTTAACGAAATATTCTCTTATCTTTTCGTTTTTAGTTTGCTTGTATTCAATCCATAATTCTTTTTCATCTATTCTGTCAAATTGATCCATTTTCCCCCCCGAAAAAATTAAAAATTTGCTCACATCATTAAGACAAGCAGAATTATTATAAAAAAAACAATTATCGCTCCTATAACCATTAAAAGCAAATTTGATGATATTTTATTTTTTCTTTTAACAGATTTTTTAAATTGATTTTGTGAATTTTTTAAATTTTCAACTCTTTTGCCTGAAATATCTGCCTCTATTTTAACATCTGAACCACAAATTACTTTACCTAAAATTCCAGGACCAAACTCAACAATTATCTTTACAAGATTTTCATATAAATTCTGCTTGCTTAAAATTCTGGCATTAATATGTTCACTGCTCTGGTCTTCAACACTAATAAGTAACTTTGCTAGATATTGAGCAATCTCTCTATCATCAGATATTTTGACTTTCAGGTAATCTCCTTCCTGCAAAATCGCAACATCCACACCTTTTATTGGAGAATAGACTGGTTCACATTCAAGCTCCAGAAAACTTATTTGATTAATTTTATTTTCTTCTTTTTCCTCTTTTTGCTTATTTTCTTCTTCTAATTCTGCATTTTCATCAGTAGATTCTGTAATTATCTTACCCATTTCAAATGGGTCAATATTCTCATATCTATATTTAATAATAATATTCGTCTCGGTTGTAATTTCATTTAAAATTGATGAAAAAAAACTAATAAGTGATTCAGAAAGATGATCCTGATTATTTATTTTAAGT
>JBKBTB010000054.1:0-10107 GCA_046291015.1 Exilispira sp.
ATTTGTACCAAATCTTCTTGATAAAATATATGAAGATGGAATTCTAAGTATCCACAATGCTATAAAGGTATTGAACATGGGTATAATTGTATCACCGGCACCTCTTAAAGCTCCATTAAAAGTAAACATAGCCGAAAAGAAAATGTAAAAACTTGCCACAATTTTTAAATATGATTGACCAATTCTTTGTACTTCAATATCTTTTGTAAAAATCATCAAAAGATATTTGCTTAAAGCAATTATTAATACACCAAGTATTAAAGAAATTGTCGCCGAGTAAATAAATGTTTTTTTAACTCCTTCTTTAACTCGATCTATTCTATTAGCTCCAATGTTTTGGGCGACAAATGTTGTTATAGCCATACCAAAACTCATAATAGGCATACTTGCAAAAGAATCTATTCTTCCAGCTGCAGTAAATGCAGCTATTGCATTCGTACCAAAATCATTAACAATTCTGATCAAAGCCATAAATCCTAAAGAGACCAGCACCTGTTGAATTCCAGTAGGAAGACCAAGTTCTACACTTTTATAAAGAATAGATGAACTATATTTAATATTTTTTATTCTTGGAGCAATTAAAAGCTTTTTATTAACAGATATTATAATAGCAACAATAAAAGAAACTGCTTGAGAAATGACCGTTGCTATTGCAACTCCTTCTATTCCCATTTTTAATATAAGAACAAAAGTTAAATCTAAAATAATATTTATAATAGTAGAAATAATTAAAAGCAAAGTGGGTGTTCGACTATCTCCTATACCTCTTAAAAGAGCTGAAATACCATTATAACCAAAGGTAAATATCATTCCGGAAAAAATAATTTTTAAATAAATTAAAGCCGATTGATAAATATCTTCAGGTGTTCTTAATAAAATTAAAATATACTTTCCGAAAAGTAGTCCGCAAATTGTTATTATTAAAGATGATACAACAAGGACAATATAAGCTGTGTCTTTTGCAATTCTTAACTTTTCAATATCCTTTGCACCAAAGTATTGAGAAATAATTATTGAAATACCTAAAGCAATTCCCATTATAAGAGCGACCATTAAAAAGATTATAGGGAAGTTTGCCCCTACTGCTGCTAAAGCTATTTTCCCGATAAATCGACCAACAATAATTGAATCAACTACATTATAAGCCTGTTGAAAAAAATTCCCAAAAAGAAGTGGAAATGTAAAGTTTATTATTTTTGAGCCAACATTTCCTTCAGTTAGATCATTTTTAATTCCCATTTAATTCTCAAATTTTATTAATTTTATTTAAATATTTAGAAAATTTCAATTTATAAAAAAAGCCTTGATTTATTAAAATATATTTAATATTTCATTATTTTATCTCATTATTTTAATTGTGAAAAGATATCTAATAGCATTTTTTCATTTTCACCACCTGCCAGTATAAAAACAGCGGGTTTTCCTAATGGAGTATCTATTTCAACATACCTTTTCCCATCATAGACTTTTTTCGTAAATGCATGAATCCATTTCCCCTCAGGAAGATATACTTTCATCCTGTTTGATTTTTCTTTTATTACCGGTGCAACAAGTAAATCATCACCTATCATAAACTGATATTTAATATTGTAACACTCATCATCCGAAGGGAAATTTATAAAAAGAGCTCTAATCACAGGTATTCCATCATTTGAGGCAATTTCAATATATTTTTTAAAGTAATCTTTTAATTTAAAATGAATTTGAGCGAAAAAGTTGTAAAATTTTACAGTTTCTTCATCTGATTTTATTGTAGCATTAGCATCACTATACTGGTAGACCTGCCAGTTATTTAATGGTTGATTTCCTTCGTGTGTTCGATATACTGGAGTAAAAGCTTCAAACTCTATCCATCTTAAAAGAAGTTCCTTACTTCTGTGATAGGTCATAATAGGATTTGTAATTGTAGTATAACCACCAATATCGCTATGAATAAAGGGAATTCCACTTAAGGATGCGGTGATTGAACCCAGTATTGCAGAAGGAAGTCCATCATTTTTTCCAAAACTTACCATTTGATCACCTAGCCAAAAGAGTGTTGAATAAGAAGGACTTTTTGTAAAACCAGCTCTTGCAAAAAAGACTATTTCGCCTTCTTTTTTAGCCTCCTGTATGGCTTCTCTGTTTATTTTAGCCCATATAACAGGGTACTGGTTATGAAATAACTCTGCAGAAATGCCAGAATGCAAGACAGCATCCATAGGCAGCCATTCGCCAAAATCCGCCATCCAGCCAGAAAGTCCGTTTCCAATTAAATTTTCTTTTATTATATTTTTAATCCATTTTACAGCTTCGGGATTGGTAAGATCAAGCATATAAGCAGGAAATCCTACTGTTTGAATCAAGTATGGTTTACCTTCTTTATTTTTAACTAAATAATCTTTTTCTCTGGCTTCTTCAAGAAGTGGATTTGTAAAATCATCACCGGTTTTTTTCGGGTCTCGATCAGCCAAAAAAGGATTTATATAACCAAGGACCTTGACCCCTTTTGATTCCATTAATTTTACAAAATTTTTAAAATCTGGATAGAGTTCTTCATCTGGATACCATCTCCATTTCAATTGTTGCCCAAATGAAGTAATTCTTTTCCCGCACCAATCCTGAATCCAGATTGCTGTAACAGGGTTTTTTTGATTAATCAAATCATCAACAACGGTTGTAACTTTAGTTGATCCTCCTTGAATTCCAAGTATAGTTCCATATGTCCAATCAGGAAGAATTGGCATTTTACCATTTATTTCTGAAAATAAGGATATTAAATTTTTATATGAATCAGCTATAAAAAATGAACCACTTAATCTGTTTTCAGTTTTATCTGTTAAAAACTTAACATCTATATTATTTTTATTTGAAAAATCAAACTCACCATATCCAGAGTTTTCAAAATAAAAAGCCCTTAGTCTTGATGTAAAAAAATAAGGAATAGGAAAATAAGTTGTAAAGTTATTGCCACCAGCCTTTTGAGTTAAATTTGCGCCAAAAGTTATTGGCTGATCACCTCTTCCAACACCCTGTTCTGAAGTTAAAATTGGTACTTTTTTGCCTTTTAAATCTAAAAATGAATATTGAACTCCACCTCCAAATATTTTTTCATCAGGATAAGATATAAATTTTAAAGATATTTGATTTATTTTTTCATTTTCAATACTCAATTCAAAATCTATTCTATATTCATTATATGGAATAATTTTAAGAGTATAATCAATCATTTGATTTGATGAACTACTTTCTGCTATAAAACCTTTGATAATCAAAGTTTCTTCAATTTTTTCAACACTGGAAATTTTTTGGAATTTATAAGATTTTCTTATTTTTTCTTTAATATTAATAGAAGCCATATGATATTGATAAATATAATCCTTTTCAAAGGCATTTATAAAAGAATTATTAACAGGAAATTTTACAAATTCTTTTCCACCAGAAAATATTTGAATACTTTTAGAATCAATATTTAAAAGAAGATTGTTTTTTAAAACTATTTGCTCATTTTTTAATTCAGATTGAAGACTTGAACAGGAAAATAATATAAAAATTGAGCTTAAAATAAAAATAAATGAAATAAATTTAAAAATTCTTTTTTTCATAAATAAACCTCTTTTTATTATAAAATTAATAATTGTTAACAAAAATATTTATTAAAAATCATTATTGTTCAAATTTTTTTAAATAAAACAAATAGTTTCTAAGTAATGAAAATTAAAAATTATACTATTTCTCCATCTATAATTTTTAAGGAAGGTATTCCTGAAGAGATATATTTTATGAATAAAAGATCTAAAATATCTTCTATTGAATTTATAGTAAAACCTTTGGTATCAAATAGTATCAAATTCGCTTCAAATTCATTTTTAATATAACCTATCTTTTTTTCAGCTATATCATAAATAAACTGGGGCAATACAAGGAGCTGATTTTTTAAAAGCTTCAATACTCTTACATCTTTTGTAAAATTAGCAATCTTATAAATAGAATTCAACAATGAAAAACTATTAAAACCATTTGATAGTATAAAATGAGTGTCTATTTTGGAGTCTAATATTGAAAAAACATAAGAACTAAAATCTTTATTTATAAAAAAGTCATCATCTATTATATAGAATAAATTTGGCTTTCTAATAAGACTTTTCTTATATTCTTCTGGATTTTCAAATTTAACTATAAAAGTTTTTTCAATTTCATTTAAATTGTCAATATCATTCAAAGTAAATTTTGAGTCTTGAGGGAATCTGATATAAATAATCTTGCCATCCTCAATGTTATGTTTGTTATTGAAATAGTATCCATAATGATGAAATAAATATGGGTCCTTAATATTGCTAACATAATCATGGTAAGAAGAATTTTCTTTATCTGATACCATTTTTTGTTCTGGATATACATCGTTAAAAAGATATGATAATGAAGATTTAATTCCAATATTTTTAAGTTTCATTGCAATAGTAATCAATGAACTTTTAACCATATGATAACAAAGATGATTTAAAAATAAAAAATAAGAGCCATTTTGCAACATTTTTTCTGCTGCTATATCTACCCATATATCCAGATAATTGTATGGTAACTTATCAAAAATTGGACCATTCAGGATAAAGTCAACCGAAAATGAACTGGTATATTTATACGAAAATAGGTCAAATATAGTTTCTTTTATCAGAGGAAGAGATGGGAGAGCAATAAATGAAGAACAATCTATTATTTTCATATTCTCTTCTTCATTCAAAGTATCAGAAATATATATTGTTTTTCTTTTTATTAAAATATTTTTATTGAAAAGAAGATCTTCACCGTCGAAAAAACTAACATTTTTTAACGCTATACTTTTCATTACTCCCCCATAATTCTTTATATATTAAATCTTAAAAAAATATTTCTATCGATAAGATAAAATTAATAAATAATATTTATAAAATAAAACATATAAAACGAGAATCAAGTAAAATTTACTTAAACTATACAAGGTTTCTTAAAAGCTTATCTTCAACCTTTTTATATGCTAAAAGTCCTTCTATGAATATCATTAAGGCTTCTTTTAATCTTTCTTCTTTTAATACATAAGCAATTCTAACTTCATCATGTCCAGCTGTAGCAGTCTTATAAAATCCAGAGGCTGGAGCTACCATTGTTGTCTTTTTATTCTTCTCAAAATCCGAAAGCATCCATTGAGCAAAAAGATCGGAATTTTTAATGGGCAACTTGACTACAAGATAAAATGCTCCTTCTGGCTTTCTTAAGATAACATCATCAATTTGTGAAAGAAGATTATAGCAAATATCTCTTCTTTTTTGATATTCATCTACAATAGTCTGATAATATGAGAAAGGAAGTTTATATGCAGCTTCTGCAGCAACTTGCTCAATTGTTGGCGGGCAAAGTCTTGCCATTGCAAATTTATTAACAACAGACATAATATCCTGATTTTTACAAATCAAAGTACCGATTCTTGCACCACAAGCAGAAAATCTTTTTGAAACAGAATCTATAACAATTACTCTTTCAGGGTCATTTAATTGAAGAACAGAAAAATGAGGATAATCTGTAAAATTAAACTCTTTGTATACTTCATCTGAAATTATATATAGATCAAATTTTTTTGCTATTTCATGAATCTTTCTGACTTCTTCCTCTTTTAGAATTGTTCCAGTAGGATTATTTGGTGAACCAATCAATATAGCCTTTGTTTTTGGAGATATCTTTTGCTCAATAACTGAAAAATCTTTAATATGAAAACCATCTTCTGCTTTTAATGTTACTGGAACAAGCCTGACATTAGCACTTAAAGCATAACCATCATAATTTGCATAAAATGGTTCAAAGACAATAATCTCATCATCCGGATCACATATAGCATCTATTGCAAACATTATTGCTTCAGAACCACCGATGGTAATACAAATTTCGCCGGGATTTAGTTCTATATTATAATTTTTAAAATAAGAACATACTGCTTCTCTTAGACTTAGAAAACCCTGTGAAGGACCATATTCTAAAACTGGTTTATCAAAATTTTTTATTGTATCCCACATAACTTTTGGTGTTTCTATGTCTGGTTGTCCAATATTCAAATGAAATACCTCTATTCCCTTTGCTTTAGCAGCATCAGCATATGGAGTAAGTTTTCTTATAGGAGATGACGGCATCATCTGTCCTCTTTTTGATGTTTTCATTTGTTTCCCTTCAAAATTTTTTGAAATATAATTTTTGCTAAATCTTTGTCAAGAATATAAAAAATTATATGTTTTTAAGATTAAATTTTAATAAAAAATTTAATAATTTAATAATCTTGTAAAATTAAAAAGCTTTTTTAAAATAACTATTAAAAGCTTGAAAATAATTTCAATTGAATTAATAATCAAATAGAAATGTTTAATACTGGCAATGATTTACTATTAATAATTTATTATTAATTTAATTATTATTAAATTAAAATGTGAGGATATTTATGGGTATTTCAGATTTATTATCTATCATCAGATTAATTATCTATCAAAAGCATAATTATAAGAAAAAAAAAGTTCTAATTGAAGATAATTTTTATCTTTATTTGCCTGCAATTAAAAACTATGGATTTCTTTGTTATTTTATTTCTAAAATAGATGAAGATGATTATAATCTATTAAATAGATTCTTTTTATTTAATGAAGATAAAATCGAAAGTTTTATTAATAAAAACAAGATAAAAGAACTCCATGGTCAATACAAAGAATTAAAAAAAGATGATTCAATAGAGCTTAAAACAAAATTTAATAAAGAAGATTCACAAGAAAAAGGCTTAATAAAATTTTATACAGATAATAAAGAGACTATAATAGTTATTCCAATTGATAACAATAAAAAAATATTTGGTCTTGGATCTAAGTTTGCTCCTTTTGATAGAAAAGGATTTGTCTTTGATAATTATAATACAGATAATCCTTACCATGCATATTTTGTTGATAATCTATATTCAACAATAAATATTTTTTATATCTTTGATGAAATAACTTTGAATACCGATTGTTTTATTCTCGATTATCCAGGTTTTGTAAGATATGATTTTGGTAAAACAAAAAAAGATGAAATTAGAATAAAAATATCTTCAACATCATTTGGTTTGATAAAGCTAAATGCCTATAATTTTTACAATTGTGTTAAGATTGCATATGGTTTGTGTGAAAATTACTATAAACCTCCATTTCATGCCTTTGGATACACTTACTCTCACTGGGGGATTAAATCAAAAAAAGAGATAGAGAAAATTTGTAAGGCTCATGAAGATGAAAAAATACCTATTTCAAATATCTGCCTTGATATTGATTATATGGATTCATTTAAAAATTTTACAGTAAATCAAAATTTTGGTAAAATTGATGGTATTAGAAAGCTTTGTAAAAAACTCAAAGAGAAAAAGATTTTCTTAATCCCTATAATTGATGCTGGTATAAAAATTGAACATCAATATGAAGTTTTCGAAGAATTTAACAATAGTGGAGTACTTGTTAAAACTAAAGACAATAAAAAATTTGAAGGAATAGTATGGCCTGGAAAATGTATTTTTCCAGATTTTTTCTCACAAAAAGATCAATTAATATTTAAAAAATTGAATAGTCAATTCATAAGTAATACAAACTTTAATGGTTGCTGGCTTGACATGAATGAACCTTCTATTTTCGATCAGAAATCAAGAACTTTTCCGGAGCAAGTAAGGTTTTATGATGGGAAAATAGAAAATTACAAACTTCATAATATGTATCCTTATTTTCAATCAAAAGCAGTAATGGAAAGTTTTCTGGAAAATAATATTCGGCCGATGCTTTTTTCAAGATCTTTTTATACTTTTATGAACCAATTCTGTGGCAACTGGACTGGAGATAATCAACCAAAATTTTCCCACTTAAAAACTGGATTTGAACAAATAATTAGCCTTTCACTTTCATTAGTTATGTACGCTGGAACAGATATAGGTGGATTCTGGTTCAATCCATCAAATAAGTTACTTATAAATTGGTTTTCCGCCTGTTTATTTCATCCTCTATACAGGAATCATAGCAGTATATTTGCCAGACCAAGAGTAATTTTAGAAATGAAAAAGAAGATAAAAGATAAAATAAAAAAAATTATAATGGCAAGATATCTTCTATTACCAACAATATACTCACTTTTCATGATATCCATATACAATAGGGTTCCATATATAATGCCTTACTTATATAAAGACAATGATAAGCATAAAGTTTGTAAGGATATTATTATTATATCTGAAAATATAGGATATGATCCTTTCGAAACAGGTTTGCTTGAAAAGGATAGTAACTATTCAAAATATTTAATATTTGAAGGTATAAAAATATATATAAAAAAGGGTAAAGGAATATTTTTATCTTCAAATTCTGACAAAATACAAACTGAAAATATATTGGAAACTTTTCCATTAAAACTTGTAGGTTCATATGATGAAAATAATAATATAGTTGCAAATATTTATATTGATGATGGTATAACAAGTTCATCATTAGATAAATTTGCAATTTACGAATATGCCATTCAAAAATCTAGTTCTGAAAAATACATTAAAAATATTAAAAAAATATTTTCGAATCTTGATAGAAAAAGTGAAATTGAATATGAAAAATTGCTGGATGAAGTAGAGATAAATATTATACAATAAATACAATAGATGTTTCACAAATTATAAACATTATTTTCACATCTTTTCTTTTTTTCTTTTTAATACATTATCTTTTTCGAGGGCAGGTAATGAATAAAAATAAATTTGATCTTATTTTATTTGACATTGATGGAGTTCTGGAATATCAGGGAAAGGTTTTTGATGGAGCGATTGAGCTTGTTAATGAAATAAGAGACAAAGGTATTAAAGTTAGATTTTTAACAAATAGTACTTTAAAGTCATCAAAAAGCGCAACTGAAAAATTAATTAAAAGAGGATTTACTGTATTTGAAGATGAAGTTATAACTGCTTCACATGCGACATCAAGGTACTTAAAAGAAATTAAACCAAAATCTATCTGGTTATTACTTGCAAGAGAGGGTGTAGAAGAATTTAAGGATTTTTATTTTGATGAGGATAATCCAGAATATGTTGTAATTGGAGACTGTCGTGATTCTTTTAATTTTAATACTATGAATAAAGTACTTCAAAAAGTTGTAAAAGGGGCAAAATTGATAGGTATGATACCAGAACTAATTGATTCAAGTCTTGGAACTTTAGAATTAAATGTCGGTTCGTGGGTAAACATGATAGAGAAGGCAGCAAATGTCAAGGCAACATATATAGGCAAACCCAACAGATTTGTTTTTGATCTTATATTAAAGGATTTCAATTTTGATAAAAGAAGGGTTTTAATGGTTGGAGATAGAGTAAGCTCAGATATTGTTGGAGCAAAAAATGCTGGCATAAAGTCTGTTTTAGTCAAGCAAGGGGAATTTTCACCAGATCATCTGAAACAAAAAATTAAGCCAGATTACATCATTGAAAAAATAATTGACCTTTCTAAAATAGTTTTTTAAGAGGGATTAAAGATGAATAAAACTCCATTTGTTCATTTACATACACATACCGAGTATTCAATGCTTGATGGAGCATGCAAAGTCAAAAAACTTGCAAAAAAGGCCTCATCTTTCGGAATGCCTGCTGCTGCAATTACAGATCATGGAAATCTTCATGGTATAATTGCATTTTGTGATGCTATGTCTTCTGAAAATATTCATCCAATTATTGGACAGGAGTTTTATGTTGCACCTAAAAGTAGGCTGATAAAATCAAAAATAAATAATTTAAAAGATGAGCAAGGTCCTTTTCATCTTTTAATTCTTGCAAAAAATGAAGTTGGTTTAAGAAATCTTTACTATCTTTCAAGCATTAGTTATATTGAAGGGTTTTACTATAAACCAAGAATAGACAAAGAAATTCTGGCTTCTCATAGTGAAGGGCTTATAGCTTTAACTGCATGTCTTGCTGGAGAAGTACCTTATTATATTGTAAAAGATGACATTAAAAAAGCAAAAAAATCTCTTTCAGAATATTTAGATATCTTTGGTAAAGACAATTTGTTTCTTGAATTAATGTATCATGGTTTAGAAGATGAAAGAAAGGTAAATAAGACATTGATT
>JBKBTB010000291.1:0-2153 GCA_046291015.1 Exilispira sp.
AGATATATTAAAAAAAGATGTCTCAAAAAGTGGTCAATATAAATTTGTTCAAAAATTATACTATATTACAAACAATGATGATATCGAAAATTTTAAAATGAAAATAGAGCATTTTCTTGATATCTGTAATATTTTTTAATATTTTTTTAATATTAAGAATTAAATATAAAAGCGATTGATAAAATTATTTTTGCTTTATAATTTTTAATTACTTTTTTTTATTATTTTTTTTATTATTATAATTTATTTATCATTATTTTAATATAAGGAGGTAAAAGATGAAAAAGCTTTTTTTTATTTTTCTTATCCTGTCAATATTTTTTCTTTATTCCTTTTATCCCCCTTTTACCAGACTTATAAAAGTTGAAACAGAACATTACATCATCTATTATGAAAAACATCTTCAAGACCTTATAGACCCTGAATATATAA
The DNA here is from genome assembly GCA_046291015.1 of Exilispira sp. Classification (GTDB taxonomy): domain Bacteria; phylum Spirochaetota; class JAAYUW01; order JAAYUW01; family JAAYUW01; genus Exilispira. The sequence continues at coordinate 433 of JBKBTB010000291.1, forward strand.
AATTTATGGAAGAATCATATAAATTTTTAAGTAATCTATTCAATCATCAGATTAAAAACAAAATATATATTTATTTTTCTGACAGGGAAAAATATGCAAATGGATTTAATAATCCTGTTGGTCAATCAACTATTTACATCATAACCACACCACCAGAACTCTTATCATCTATTGGATATATGGATGATTGGTTAAAACTTGTTTTTTATCATGAGCTAACCCACCAATTTTCTTTAACATTAAAAAGTAAATTTGCTGAATTTTTATCTTATATTTTTGGAAATATTTTTTTAAGCAGTTATTTCAATAATCCTTTCATAATGGTTGAAGGAGTTACAACTTCATTTGAAGGAAGAGATAAAGAAATTGGAAGAACATACTCTCCATATATAAAACAATTTATTATGCAATCAATTATCGATGGTAACTTTAAGAATCCATATGAAATAGAATCGAGTTTCAATGAATATCCTTACCAATCACTTGGATACTGGTATGGAGGCTTTTTCAGCAAATTTTTGCAGCAGACCTATGATATGCAACTATATATAACTTTATGGCAGAATACTGCCATATTACCATTTGAAAAGGCTATTAAAAAAGTTTATGATAAAGAATTACCAGAATTATGGGATGAATTTTACGATTGGATAAAACCTAAATTTGAAGTTTATGTTAATTTTGAAGATCTTTTAAAAAACTCACGAAAGGATATATTATCAAATGGAAGACTTGTTAAAACAGAAGAAAATTTATTTTATTATTATTATAATATAAATTTAAAAACAATTTTCAGGTATGATATTCAAAATAAAAAAAGTGAACCAGTAATAAAAAATATAATGTATTTTTATTCATTTGAAATAGATCGAAATGGCAAAAATCTTATCCTGTCTTATTACAATTATAAGGGTTCAAGTATTGTTATCAATAATAAGATATTTGATTTAGAAAAGAAAAGATTTGTAAAATCTGTGCTCGATTCTTTCAATGAGATAAGAGAGGTTAATTTTTTCAATGATGGTTATATTGCTATAGATTTAAGCAGATCTTTTACAGATCTTATTTTAATAAAAGCAGATAGATCAAAAAAACTGATTGTTAAAGGCAGCAAAAATTTTTATATTTCAAGCCCAAAACAACTTGATTCAAAAACAATTGTCTTTCTTGGAAGTAGTAATGGTGAAAGGGCTATTTATTCATATGATATTTTAGAAGATAAACTTGAAAAATTAAAAATCAATGCCAATTATATATATCAAATAAATACATTCGATAATAAAATATTTTTCACTTACAATGATGATTTTAGTCTAAGCAAATTCGGAATGATAAATGAAGATAAAGAAATACATTTTGATAAAAATTTAAGTGGTGGTTTTACAGATCCATTTTATATAGATAAGAAAATAATATACCTTGGTTCTTTTTCAAATAAAACATTACTCTTAAAAATAGATATAGATCTCGATTCACCTTCAGAATCGCAAAATCTTTTATTAAAAAATCCAAATCATGATTTTGTAAAGTTATTTTCCTATAATGAAAAGTCAAATGAAATTATCGATATAAATAAAGATTTAGAAATTTCAAATAATTTCATAAAAAATATTGATAATCAAGTTGATACGAAGCAGGAAAATAATACAAAATCTAATACTAAAAACGGGGACCATAAGGAAGATGAAAATATATTAAAAAAATCATTTTCAATCTTTTTT
>JBKBTB010000292.1:0-2146 GCA_046291015.1 Exilispira sp.
AATTCTTCCAGCATCTTTTGTTGCCTGTCTTTGAGAATCATTAAAATAAGCAGGAACGGTTATTACAGCTCTTGTTATCTCTTCTCCAATATAGTCTTCTGCAATTTTTTTCATCTTCATGAGCACTTTTGCAGAAATTTCTGGTGGAGAATAAAGTTTTCCTTTAATCTCAACCCTGACATCTCCATTCGGTCCTTCTGTTACTTTATAAGGAACAGTCTTTAGTTCTGAAGTTACCTCAGAAAATTTTCTACCCATAAATCTTTTAATTGAGAAAATAGTATTTTCAGGATTTGTAATCATCTGGTTTTTAGCCGGTTGACCAACTAAAATTTCTCCATTATCAAGAAAACCTACTACTGAAGGTGTTGTTCTCATCCCCTGTTCATTTATTATTACTATAGGTTCACCGCCTTCCATAATTGCTACACAGGAATTGGTTGTTCCAAGATCAATTCCAATAATTTTGTTGCCCATAAAAATTCTCCTTTTAATATTTTATAATTTTTGATTTAAACTATTTTTCCCTATATTATTCTTTTTTATTTATCATTATTCTCATTATCATTAATATTTATTTATCATTATTCTTATTATCATTAATATCACAATTATTATTGTTGTTATTGTCAGCTTTATGTTCAGAATCTGATTCAAAATTTGAATCTTCTGCATCATTATTATCAGCATTAAAATTTGTTTTTGCACTTTCATTTTCTGAAGAAACTACTCCTTTTCTAACAACAACCTTTGCTGATCTTAATACTCTTGAATCTATCTTATAACCTTTTTGTAGAACTTTATCAACAATCATACCTTTTATATTATTATCTTCAATTAAAGAAATAGCTTCATGATAATTTGGATCGAAAACCACATTTTCAGAATCAATTGATTCAAGATAAAATTTTTTTTCTAATAAATTATGCAAAGATTTTTTAACCATATTTAAACCTTCAAAAAATGAAGATTGTTTAATCTCTTCCGAAACAGACGAAACTGCTCTGTCTAAATCATCAAGAATTGGCAATAAATCGATAATAAGTTTTATATTTGAAAACTTAACCATATCTTTTTGTTCTTCTCGAACTCTTTTTTTATAATTTTCAAAATCTGCTTTCAATCTTATTAAAAGATTTTTTGTTTCTTCATTTTCTAGTTTTAATTTTTCAATTAACTCATTTTTTTCCTCAATTGTCTGTTTTAATATTAATAATTCTTCTATGGCATTATCTTCAATCTCTTCAGTCAACTCTTTTTTAGAAGTTTGATTATCACTGTTAACAACAATATTATCATCATTTAAAAAATCATTACTTTTCTTTTTATCATTTTTAATATCAGACATTCAAAACCTCTTAAAGTAAAATATATTCTTTTATAATATAATTAAAAGTTTTTGTTAAAGTCAAGATATATTAAGATATTTTATTGTTTAAATTTAAAAATTCTACTTAAAATAAAAAATTTCTAACTATCTCATTATAAAAAATAAATGAAGATTCATTTATCTTAATCCTATTCTCATCAGCTGAAATCGACTTTTTTTTCAAAAAAATATTAATTTGATCTTCTTTTAATTTTAAAAAATCTATACTAAATAATTTTTTGAATTCTTTTATATCCAGACCTTCAGATTTCCTCAGTGAAAGCATTATGTATTCATTTATCTTTTTTTGTTTATCTATTATTTCATAATTTCTACTAAATCTTTTCATTGATTTTATTAGATACTCTTTCCATCCATTTTCTTTATATATATTATCAGATGATAGAAATTCTAAATTTTTATCAAAATAATCTAAAATTTTCTCTTCACCCCAGATATTTAAATATTCTTTTAAGCAAGTGTTATTATATCGAATATCATAAATATAACTATGTGCTGATGTTCCAAGTCCAATATAAGGTTCTAATTGCCAGTATCTAAGATTATGCTTTGAATAATAGAAATCTTTACAAAAATTGGAAATTTCATAATGATCAAATCCAGATTTTTTAAGAGATTTACAGATTTTTATATAATCTATAACACTTTTTTTATCAATTTTATCAAGTAAATTTTTAATTTTTTTAATATCTTTTTTTTTATTTTGGCTTTTGTTAATATATAAATTATAATATAAATTATGGTATAATAAGGTCC
>JBKBTB010000293.1:0-2137 GCA_046291015.1 Exilispira sp.
ATATATGCCTTGATGTTTACCAACAATATTCCCTTTTTGGTCAACAAAATAACCTTCTTTATTTGAAGATTGAACGCCAAACTTTTCAATATATCTTTTATATGATTGTTCATTTACAAAGCATATATCAAAAGATTCTACTTTTTTAGCAATTTCATGAAAACCACTTTGTAAAAGTATGCTTTTTATTTCTGATTTTTTAATATTTCCAAGTGGAAATATTATATCTTTTAAGATTAATCTGTTTATCTGCCATAAAAAATAGCTCTGATCTTTATCTTTATCAAAAGCTTTTTTTATAAAAAATCTTTGGTTTTCATCTTTATAAATTTTGGCATAATGTCCGGTAGCAAGAAAATCCATATGATATCTATTTTTGACTATATTGTATAACACACCAAATTTAATATATCTATTGCACCTTACACATGGATTAGGAGTAAGACCAGTCAGATATGATTTATAAAAATCTTCTTTAATAACCTGTTCAAAAATTTTCCTGATATCAATTATCTCCAATTTTATTTTAAGTTTTTTGGCTGTATCATAAATTAAGTTATCCACATTTCTTCCTATCGGAAAATTAAAAGCAACAACATCATATCCCATTTCTTTTAGATAAATCGCTGCAAAAGTCGAATCTATCCCTCCACTAAAAGCAAGTCCAACCTTAAATTTCATAATATACCCTGTATATATTTTCAATATATATTACAATTATATCTTTGTATCATAAACATCTTATTTTGAGTAATTTAATTGATATCCCTGTATATATTACAATTAAATATTACAATTAAATTTTAAATTTTATCTAATTCTTAATATATTTTTCTTAAATTTAACATATTATCATTAAATTAAAATATTAAATTAGATTGAGAGATAATTTTAATATGATATTAATTTATTGCTAAATTCTTATTGATTTTAATAATTTTTTTTAAATTCAAGACTTTTATGAATATTAAACAGAGTTTTAAAAATTCCATTTTAAAATTTGCTTGCGATTATGTTAATAAGATATATGAAAAAAGATTTATTAAAATTTTAAATCTTAAACTAAAAGAAGATAATATTCAAGACAGTTATCTTGAAGAAGAAATTATTCAAAAATCTCCCTTAATTTACCAATCTTATTCAAAAAATAATAAGATTGAAAAGAATCCATTTAAAATGCATATTAGAATGGCATGCTTTTTTCTTTCGGCATATAGTTCTTTAAGATTATTTTATAAAGAAAAAGAAAATTTAATTCAAATGTTAGAAGATATATCATCTAATATTTTTATAAAGGAGATGAAAATCTTATTAAAAATTTCATTTATATTTTCTAAAAACAAACTAATTGCGATCAAAAATTTTTTTTTAATTTTAAACAAATCATTTATAAATCTCTTTTTTTCAAATTATATATCAATTGAAAAAGATTATAATGACCAAAAATTAATTATTAAAATAAAGCCAGAAATATATTCAACTTTTTTTGAAAAACATAAATCAGAATTTTTAATTTTAAGCCTATTATCATATTTTGATTCAATTTTTAAGGTAATTGAAGAAAGATATAATTTTCTTGAATTCAATAAAATTAAAGATTTTCAAAATTTCTCAATAACCTATACATTGAATTATAAAATTGAATTATAAATAAGAAATTAGTTTAAATTGATAAGGTAAAATATGAATAATAAAAAAATTTTTGTTATGATTAAATCAGAAAATGATGATTTATTTAATCTACCATTTTTTTATATTCCAAAAAATGAATTTGATATTAAAAAATTCATAGAAACGCATTATTTTTCCTTTCAGCAAAGAGATATAGTTGAACATGATATTAGTAAAAAACAAATTATTCCTTATATTATTATTCAGGACAGTCAAAACAGGTTTTTCATTTATAGAAGAAAGGGAAATGAAAAGAGATTGCATGGATTTTACTCTTCAGGTACCGGGGGGCATATTGATTACGAAGATATAAAAGAAAATATAAAGAAGGAAGCACCACTTGATTCAAATTACTTTAAAATTAATATAAGCAATTTTTATGAAATTATTAAAAAAACCTTATTAAGAGAACTTTATGAAGAAACGGGGATTGAAATCAATGATAGAGACTTCGAAAAAAGAATTG
>JBKBTB010000055.1:0-9859 GCA_046291015.1 Exilispira sp.
TCTGGATATTCAAACAGGCAAATTTTCAATCCCATAAACTTCTTTTAATATATTTTTATCAAATATTAATGAGATTTGATGTAATGAAAAAAGAAATTTTTAATTTAACCTGTTCATTTGGTCTGGAATCAATCTGTAAAAAAGAACTAAACTTTTTTAATATAAAGGATATAAAGCTATATAATGGTTTTATAAAGGTAAATTCTGATTTTGATTTTATTGATAAAGTAAAATATATAAAGACTATAAATAGGGTTTTTTATATTATAAAAGAAGAAAATATCTTAAATTATGATGATATTTATAAAATAATGAAAAGCACCAATTTAAAAAATTATTTTTATAAAATGCCTTCATCTATTGGAATTGAGATAAACACACAAAATACTGAATTTATAAGTAAAAGAACTATTTTTTCAGTTGTTTCAAAATCCCTAAAAAATTTTTATAATATTCATGATTTTAAATCCAATGATTTTAAACTTGGAATTTTTATATATGAGAATTTAATTTCAATTGGATTGGATTGTTTTGGTATTTCTCTTCATAAAAGATTTTACAGGATAAATGGTGGAGTATCGCCAATTAAAGAAAATCTTGCTTCAGCCATTGTTATAAAATGTCTGAAACCTTATCATAAATTTCTTGTTGATCCATTTTGTGGTAGTTCAACTATCTTAACAGAAGCTATTTTATTTCTTTTTGCAAAAAAAAATCCTTATTTAAATCCCAAAATAAGATTAACAGATGAAATACATAATAATAAGGAAAATGAATATTTAAAAATGAGATCTCTTTATAAAACAAGATTTTTTATTGGTTCGGATATTGATGAAAATGCGATTGTGAATTCAAAGAAAAATATCGAAAAAATGCTAAAAATATATTTTAATTCGAATTTTAATCTTGTAAAAATAGATAATTTCATCTATTTATATAAAGTTAATGAAAAAAATGATTCTTTTTTTATAATACTTATTAATTTTGATTCATATAGATTAAAAGATAATCTAAAAAAGATTGAAGAATATACTGAATATTTAGATCAAACCAAAATGTTGATTATAACAAATCTTCCATATGGCAAAAGGTTAGATAAGAAATTTACAAATACAAATAGTATAGCAGCTATTCAAAAGATTTTTACTGATTTTAATTGTGAAAAAAACTTTTTGTCTTCTATGAAGTATTTACCATCTATACTAAAAGAAAAACCAGATAAAAAAAGAAAATTATTCAATGGTAAAATAGAGGTTACATTATTTACATATGAATAAATATGATAATATGAATAAATATGATAAGAGGGTTTTATGCAAATAAAAAATTATTCAATAGTTAATACTAAATTTGCTAATGATAACTATATACATTATGAAGGATATTTAGATAAAAAAATTAAGGTAAATATTTTTGAATTTTACAAAAACAAATTAAAGATTGATGATATTAATGATGTTATTTATAAGATACTGATCCCTGCAAATATAGGTAATCCTATAGAAATTTTATCATGCTTTATTGGATTCAATGAAAATTTATTTATAATTCTTCCATATGAATATGAAGAACTTTCAAAATATAGAGGTGTTTATCTTGATTATAATATTGATGATTTGAATTATTTTCTGAGTAAAGATGCACCTACAAAGCTTTTAATTATAAATGGTAAGCAATTATCGGGCAAAAGCTATTTTGCAAATATCTTAAACATATACTTTGTCATTAAAAATTATGAAACATTTTATTTTACATCAATTTTTAAAGTATCTACAGATATTGAAATTATAAATTACATGATAGAATCTTTTTTTAAAGATGAAATTGAAGATAATATAATAAATAAAAACATTCAATTCGGATATTTTCAGGAAAAATATCAAAAATTGTTTGCAGCCAAATTGCTTGCCTTTGCCAGTAAAAACCCTGTTGTTGTTTTTTTTGACAATATTGACATCCTTTCAAAGAATCTACAAAATTTAATATTGGGTATTTATAAAATGATACAGTTAAATCCTGGCAAATTTCCTGTTATTTTCAGTTTAATATCTACAAGTTCACTGAATCATATATTAATAGATGAAGAATTTTCAAGAAATAGTTTTAAAAGAATTATGCCTTCTGTTACATTTATTGAACTTAAAAAACTTGCTGATTTTGTAGAAGAAATTAAAAAGAATGAAAAAAATGTAAATCAACCAGAATTGCTTCATCATCTTCATAAGATAACCGAGGGAAATCTTTCAGATATTCAATTTGTTTTATCAAGAATTAATTCCAGAAAAATAGCATGGGATGATAGTTTTTTGAAACAAAATATGACAAAATTATATTCAGAAGAGCTATCTAGATTGGATCAATTAGATTTGAAAATACTATCTATTTTTAAAACAATAAAAATACCATTATCTTTTTTAACTTTCAAATACATAACACCTATATGCATAGGAAAAGAATATCAATTTGATGATGTATATAACAGCTTATTAAAACTAAAAAATCTAATCTTTATATCTTCTACAATTGTAAATCATAATATTCATATGTATTTGAGCTATAGACAGATGGTTCCATATATACCCGATCATCCTGATCCAGCAATTATTTATGAGGCTTGTGGAGATTATTTTAAGAATACTGAAAAAAATACTGAACTTGTTTTATATTGTTATCTTAACTCAAAAAATATTGAAAAGACAATGGAATCTCTGGAGTATTTTATTGATTATTATAAGCGGTTATATGATTTTGAACCAATTATATTTTATTTGGATAAGGTTCTTCAGATCTATCCATTAACTCAGGAAAAAAGATTTGAATTATTATATGAAAAAGCAGAAATATATTTTCATCTTTCATTATGGTTTGAATCTTTATCTATGTTATATGAGCTTCTTCCTTATTCGAAAAGATTAGAAGATATTTATTTTTATATTTGCTATAACTATTATTATTTAGGAGAGTATAATTCTCTTGAAGAATTCATTGATGCTTATCAGCATTTTATATACTCAAATCCAGTTTTGAAAATTAAAATAGGCTTTATTCAAGCTCCTATTCTATGTATAAAAAATGAGAGAGAAAAGGCTCTTTCTCTTTTAGATGAACTATATAATCTTATTAAAGAAGAGAAACAGGAAATTTTACTTAAAGATTATTATATCTGTTGTTCTAATTGTTTTTATATTTTAAATGAGATAAATAAAGCAAAAGAAATGTTAAGCAAAGCCGAATTGAAAAAGGATGATGTTCAATCAGTACCATATTTTATGGAAATTTATCTTTTGCAATCAAAGTTCGCACTATTTGAAAAGCAATACAATCTGAGTTTATCCTGGGCAACTAAAGGATTAAATTTATGTGAAAGTTATTATAATTTACGATACCTTTCAGATTTTTATACCATAATAGGATTAAATTTATTTTATCTGAAAAATTATAATTCCACTCTATTATATCTTAAAAAGGCATCCAAACTAAAAGAAGAATTAAATCATAAATTTGATCTAGGTATTATTGAATATTATGAAGCATGTACGTTATTTAAATTAGGTAATTTTTCACAGTGTATCTCCAAAACATTTAAGGCTTCACATATATTTAAAATACTGGAAGCCAAAGATTATTATAAAAACGCTCAAATTTTACTTATTAAAGCCGAATTTGAATTAAGGAACTATGAAAGAGCTTTTTATCTATTAAGAGCCCTATCAAAAAACTATGAATTTTCTTTTGAAGAAAAATCAGAATTATTGTTCTATATGACAAAAATAAAAGAAACTATAATTTCAATGAATAATACAATAGATATAATTCTCGAAACACAGGACTTTACCAGAATTCCAACCTTTTTTTCCTCTATAAGAAATTCAAGTATCTCTTTTGATGATATGTCATTAAAATTAATATACTCTCTTCAACATATTGTTGATCAAACTCCTCATTTTGAAAAAGTTTATGAGGAAATACTTTCTTATCTAACAAATTATTCAAAATCAGATATTTCTTATTTAATATTAACATATCCTTCAAATGAATTTAAAATAGTAGCTAAATATTCTCCTATTAGTATTACTTCCATAACAAATAAAGAAACCATATTTGAACTATTAAAATTAAAAATACTATATGAGGAGAAAGTTACAACACTATCTTATGATAATGAAAATATAGTGGCAATCCCTTTATATAGATTGTCAAGATTACCAGCATCAAGGGCGAAAAAAATCTCTTCAAGGGTTAGAAGAAATTATATAGGCTTTATCTTGCTATTTTTTTCCGCAGAACCTAAAAAAGAAGTAATCTTTTCAATAACCAATTCTTACAATATTATAAACTCAATAATTGTTAACTCAATAGAATATAGCAACTTTTCAAAAGAGGATGATTTTACATATAGGTTTAAAATATTTAAAGAAATAGTTATAAGAGAAGCTTATAATTGTTGTCAGGAATCACATAATTTTGCCTTTTGTTATATAAAAATTGAAGTGGTAGAGAAAAATAAAAATAGTTTGAACTTTAGAGATATAATTAAAGAATTCGGATATTTATTACATAAACTTTTTAGAAATGAAGATTTAATTACTCGTCTTTCTGAAAATGAGTTTTTTATTTTTTTACCATTTGCTGAAAAGATGGGGGAAACAAGTTTAAAACTAAAAATTGCAAAAGCATTATCAAATTTACTTAAAAAACAAAATAAAGAAGATATTTATAATCAAATTGAATTATATTCTTCCTTTGTCTTCAATGAACCGTGCAGTAAAAATATAGTTATAGATATAGATTCAATAATAGAAGAGCTTAAAGAAGATGCGACTAAAATTCCGCTGAACCAGGAACTCTGAAAAATGGTATTACATCTCTAATATTTTTCATCCCGGTTATAAACTGAATGGTTCTTTCAAATCCAAGACCAAAACCAGAATGTGGAACAGATCCATATTTTCTCTGATCGATATACCACCAGTAATCTTCCTTTTTTAGTCCTTTTTCTTCAATATTTTTAAGAAGCATATCAAGATTATCCTCTCGTTGACTTCCACCTATGATTTCTCCTATTTCTGGAACCAGTAAATCCATCGCTCTTACTGTCTTCCCATCTGGATTTCTCTTCATGTAAAATGCTTTGATGGAGAAAGGGTAGTCAATGACAAATATAGGTTTTTTGAAATATTTTTCCGTTAGAAATCTTTCATGCTCTGATTGAAGATCCATTCCCCACTTTACTGGAAAATCAAATTCTTGATTGCTTTTTAATAAAATTTCAATGGCATCGGTATAGGTTATTTTTTCAAAAGAAGATGATATTACATTGTCAAGTCTTTTCAAAAGTCCTTTTTCAATCCAATTATCAAAGAATTGAAATTCATCAGGATGTTTTTCAATTGTAAATTTAAGTATGTATTTTATAAAATCTTCGGCGAGTTTCATATTATCTTCAAGCTCATAAAAAGCCATTTCTGGTTCTATCATCCAGAATTCTGCCAGATGACGGGAGGTGTTGGAATTTTCTGCTCTAAAAGTTGGTCCAAATGTATATACTTTGGATAGAGCTTGAGCAAAATTTTCAACCTCAAGTTGACCTGAAACTGTAAGAAATGATTTTTTACCAAAAAAATCTTGTTGATAATCCAATTTACCAGTTCTGGCTATTTCTTCCAAGTTTAGGGTTGTAACCTGAAACATCTGACCGGCTCCTTCACAATCCGAGGTCGTAATAATTGGAGTATGAATATAGAAAAAACCATTTTTCTGGAAAAAATCATGTATTGCATAAGCAATTGTACTTCTAACTCGGAAAACGGACCCAAAAGTGTTAGTTCTTGGTCTTAAATGGGCTATAGTTCTTAAAAATTCGAAAGAATGCCTTTTCTTTTGAAGTGGATATTCCTCTGCCGATGTTATACAATATATAATTAAATCTTTACCTTTAATTTCCCATTTTTGCTCTTCTTTAGGTGATTCTACAAGATCTCCATGAACTTTGATACTGCTTCCTGTTGTTAGTTTTTCTAATTTATCAAAAAGATTGCCCTTTTCTTCAAATACTATCTGGATATTTTTAACAGTCGAACCATCATTCAATTCTATAAAATAGATATTTTTCATATCTCTTACGGTTCTAACCCAGCCAGCAACAGTTACATCTTTTATTTCAACAGTAGAATTTAGTAAATCTTTAACAATGTGCATTAAATCCCCCCACATAATAAAATAAATAATTATTTAGATAATTAGCAAAATAAATATATTTATAAAAATAATTAAAAAAAAATTAGAAAGACAAACTAAAAAATAATTAATAAAAAAAATAAAACTAAATTTTTAGAAAGATAAAAATTTTCTAATGCAAAAAACTTATTTTTTTTTATGATCAAAATTTTATTCATTAAGGTTTTTATCTAAATTTTCATTTTTATTTTGATTTTCTTCAAAAATTTGATAAATATCATCTATTATTTTTCTAAAAACCTTTTCTATATCAATTTCTTTATTGAAAGAATAAAAAGCTATAATAAATAATAAACTTTGAATAAATCTTTCTGCATTATTTTTATCTATTTGATTCGAAGACAAATCCTTTTTTAAAAATTTGACTTCATTTGAGGCAAATTGCCTGGTTTCATTGATAAAATCTAAAAAATTATCATTAATGCTGGAAATATTTTCAATAATTTTACTATCTATTATATTAAATATTTGAGGATACTGAGAAAGTTTTCTTAATTGCTTTATTACAATATATGTTGAAGGTAATGAATCCGGAATTCCCTCCATTATATTCTTTCTATTTTCTTTTTCTTTCAGTTTCTGTTTATTCCAGATTTCAAGAACCTCTTTATCATTTTCAGCTTTTTCCAGACCAAAAACATGGGGATGTCTGAAAATTAGTTTATTATTTATCTGGTCAATTACATATTCTATATCAAAGAAATTTTTTTCACTTGCAATTTGAGAAATCATAAAAACTTGAGATAGAATGTCTCCAAGTTCTTCGCCAAGTCCTTTTATGTCATTATCATATATGGATTCTATTGCTTCATGAGTTTCTTCTAAAAGGAATTCAGCACAATTTTCTATCTCAAGTTTTCTATCCCAGGGGCAACCATCTTTTGATCTTAATTTTTCAATGATATCCTTTAGTTGATAAATTTTTACAAAAAAATCGTAATCTTTTATAATCTTATCATCAATAATTTTTTTTAATATTTCTTCTTTCATAAAAAATTAAAATTGAACTTTAGGTGCCTGTTCAGCTTCATTTGCAGCCTTAAAATAAGGTTTTTCTTTAAAATTAAAAATAGAAGCTATTATTAAATTAGGGAATTTTTTAATGTAGGTATTATATTCTCTAACCCTTTGATTATATCTTTGTCTTTCAACTGCGATTCTGTTTTCTGTTCCAGAAAGTTCAGCCATTAATGTAATAAAATTTTCATTTGCTTTTAAGTCTGGATATTTTTCAAAAACAACTAAAAGTCTTGCCAATGCCCCCTCAAGCTGATTGTTTGCATTTATTTTCTCGTTAATTGTTTGTGCCTGACCGACAGAAGCTCTTGCCTTTGTTACTTCAATTAATGTTTCTTGTTCAAATTTCATGTAGCCCTTTGCAGTCTCAACAAGATTTGGTATTAAATCAAATCTTCTTTGAAGTTGGTTTTCAACCTGTGCCCATGATTCATCAACAGTTACGGATAGTGATATCATCTTATTGTAAGAAGAAACAACTATTAAAATAAGTATTACAGCAATTACTAAAAAGATAATCCATCCTTTTATCTTCATTAAAAACCTCCTTTTAATCTTTTTAATAAATAATTTGATTAAATTTCAATTTTTGAAATTAAAAAATTTACACAGTCATACAAAATAGAAAATCTTTTAATTGAATTATAATTTTCTTTTGAATTTATAACATCCAAAACCAAAGATGATTTATCATAGTTGAATAAATTTAATAAGGAAATAAATAAGTCTATCTCATTATTAAAAGAAAAACTTAAATTTTTTAATTTTGCGAAAGCATAAATAACATAGCGAAGAGAATAAAGCAAATCTTTTGCGAATCTGGAAATATCATTCTTGCTAAAGAATGCATAGCTCGAGGATGTAATTACAAATAGCTTTGATCTAAGTTCTCTTTCTATATTTAATCTTAAAAAATTATTGTCTATCTGGATATTCTTAAAATTGTCTTCTCCAAAAATATTATTTGAGAAATCTTTGATATATAAAATATCTGCCGGAAAAGAATCTTTTGCATTATTTATGAATTCTAAATTTAAAAAAATTGGTAAAAATTTATAAAATTGATTGTAGTCTTTTTTTCTAGCAATAAAATTCTCAAGCTTTTCTGGTTCTGTTTTTTTTAGGATAATAACAGGGAATAAGTCTTTGAATTCTCTAAGCTCTAATAAGTTATCCTCAAACAATTTTTTAAAAAATTCTATTTTTTCCATAAAATTCCTTCATAAGTTTTTATTATTTAATATTGTATTTACCATCCTCCAGTAGCTCCACCACCTCCTGATGATCCTCCACCAAAGCCACCAAATCCACCAAAACCACCGCCTTTGAATCCACCAAAGCCGGAATTTTTGGTGCTTCCAATATTATTTCCAAAAAAAGTATTCCTCAATATAGAAGAAGCAAGATAAGCTCCAAATAGTTGATTTGCCATGCTTCTATTTCTATATCCATAATAGAAAGGTCTTCTAAAAAAAATACTTAAAATAAAAAACATAATAAATAACAATATTATAAAGAAAAAACCAGAACCACTATTTTCATTTTCTGCTTCAATACCAGAATTTTTAAGCCAGTTAGTAAAATCCTCTTTTTTGCTTTTTGCAATAGTTTCTCCAAGTTTATAAACGATATTATAAAGTCCAATACCGTATTTTGAATCTTTAAAATATGGTATACCATATCTTTGAATAATTAAAGCGGCATTACTATCTGTTATAAGGTATTCCAGTCCATATCCCACTTCAATTCTAACTTTTTTCTCATTCAAAGCCAGTACAATTAGAATCCCATTATTTAATTCTTTTTGCCCAATTCCCCATTTTTCCAGTAGTTTATATGAAAACTCTTCAATTGTATATAAACCCAGTGATTTAACTGTTACCACACAAATCTGATTTTTACTATTACTATCAATGACTTTAGCCAAATTAAAAATTTGAATTTCTTCTTCAGATGAAATAATATTTGCAAAATCTACTACATATCCTTCTGGTTTAATATTAAAAATATATTCAATATTATCCTGAGCAAAAAGAATTTGATTGAAACTAAATAGTATAAACAAAAGAAGAAAAGAATATTTAATAAAAATAATTTTCTTCACTATAATTACCTCTAAAATTTTTACTATTAAACTTAATAAATAAATAATAAAAAAAATGAACAAAATATTATAACAATTAAAAAATATAAATTAATTCACATAATAAATATATCAATTATAAAACAATAAGTAAAGTAATATAATAATAAAATTATAAAGATAATGGTGAAAAAAAAGAAATAATTTTATCTATAATTTTCTGAAAAAAATTACGATTAAAAACCAATGGTTTATCTTTCAATCGGGGTATCATTTTAATGGCTTTCATAAAGTAATCAATCGAGTCTTTATTAACAATAAGTATAATATTAATATTATCAAAGTAAGAAATATGTAAAATTTCAGTAAAGGATTTAATCGAAATATCCTGAAAAATCAGATTATTATTTTCATTTTTTAAATAAAAAGGTGAAATGTTTTCACCATCTTTTTTTTGAATAAATATATATACAAGCTTTTTATCATTATAATTATTTAGATTTTTTTCCATTTCATAATTAA
>JBKBTB010000294.1:0-2125 GCA_046291015.1 Exilispira sp.
AATAAGATTTTCATTATTATTGCTGTTATTGCGATACTATTTACAATTTATAATTTATTTATAAAGTATCAATACTATCAGATGAAAAAATATGCTGAAAATTTGGAAAGTAAAAATATATATGATTCAATGACTAAATTTAATAAAAATGGAGGAGAGCCATTATTTTTTGTTAATAAGAATAATAAAACGACAATATTTTTTATAGAAGGCTTTAGAACACAGAATCCATCAGGTATGTATGAAAAATGGCTTTATGAACTTTATCAAAAATATAACTATAACATTGTTGTACCTGTTTATGGAATTCAAAGTTCACCTTTTTATTTAAGAAATAGACAGTGGTATTTTGAAGAAGATTTAAGGGAAATGATTCAAATATATGATGCATATTGCAGTAATATTGATAAAGATCATAAAATTATTTTTATTTCTCAATCCTTTGGAGCACTTCCAAATAGCTACATAAATCTTGCAGCAAAAAGAAAACCAGATTTAACTATATTTTTATCTCCATTAAATTCATATATGGAATATAAAGCGGCAGGGCCCATAGTCTACTGGCTTTCAAAACAAACATCCTGGTTAAGATATATAATATTATTTACAAAGCCATCCATCCCACCAAACAGGGAATCTGTCTGGGATATTGTAAACAAAGAAAAGAATCAGTATTATGCAAAAAATTTCCCGATAAATCCAGAAGATTCAGCCGAACTTGGATATAGATCGGAAAAAGCAGCAAAATTTATGGAAAAAGAAATTTTGCCTTATATTAAAAATGCAAATATCTTTGTAGCATGGGGAGATAGTGATTTATATTTCAGCCAGAGTGGTTTTGAAAATTTTGTAAAAATTTTATCTACAAATAACAAAGTTGAATTTATGAAGCTGAGTAACTCCGGTCATATGGTTTTACTTGACAATCAAGAAGAATTATTGAAGAAAAAGATTTTAGAATTAGTGGAAATGATTAAAAATTAAAATATATAATATTAAAAAAATATATAATGTTAAATATCAATTTTACCCTAAAATCATAAGGCTTGTGGATTCATATTTTTTTATCCCTTTATTAAAAATAAATATTGAAAATAAAAAAAATAAAAATATTGAGACTGAAGATATAATAAATAAAGGTAAATCAAATTTTGTGATCAATCGTACAGGTATATAAATCCCAAGACCAACAGGAATAAAGGTAAATAGCATCAGTTTTATTGGACCTGCAAAGAACTTTTCGGGATATGTTGAAAAAGAAATAATGGCATTAAATATCGTTTCCTTTATTTGCTCTGAATTCCCTATGAAAAAAGTAAATGAAGAAAGTAATATTAAAACCGATGCAAAAAATATTGCTGCAAATATTACAAAATATGTGAATAATAAAAAAGAAAGAAAATTTACAGGTAAAAAGAGAATAAAGATGATATATCCATATATCAAATCACCCCATGCAGATATATCAGATAGAGAAGTTCCAGCTAAAAATAAAGTATTTGCAGGATATAGTAAAAAATTATCTAATTTCCCACTAACTATAATGTTTGCAAGATTTCTAAAGCCTGCAAAAACTGCATGCATCAAACCAAAACTTGATGCAGCAATTGCCCAAATTAATACAATATTATTAAAATTTATCCCTTTTATATCAAAAGAAGCCTTGAAATTGCCATATAGTAAATACCATAGCACTAAAAAAGCAACATCATTAAGTATCATTCCGAAAACCTGCAGGAAAAAAGCCTTCTTATATTGCATCTGAGATTTTAAGTTCATTTTAACAAAGGTCCAAAGCAATGTAAAATAATATTTTAAGTTAAATTTTTGTTTTTTTGAGGATATTTTGTCCATTTTTATCTCATCCTTTTATTAAAATTTATTATTAACTTTTTAGTTTTATTTTTTATTTTCTAACTTATGATTTATTTATTTGTTTTTAACTAAAATTAAAAATTTCTGGTTTATTTTTTTATCATTTGGATAACAATTTTTTTATTAAACTTAGCCTCCCTGAATGCAGACTCTTTTCATTCCTTTTAAATAAAGAAAAGCTGCTAAAGATAAGACAAGAAAGATGTATAATATCTGAATAGAAAAACCGACAATATATTCTTTTAAATTG
>JBKBTB010000295.1:0-2120 GCA_046291015.1 Exilispira sp.
TTAATTTTCTTTATTATTTCTGTTGTTGATTTACCATCAATATAGTCTATTGTAATTGTTTTACCAGCATATTCTCTTCCGGCTATCTGCTCAATTTTATAATCTGAACCTTTTACTAAAAGATCTGGTTTTATCTGCTTGATCAATCTTTCTGGAGTTAATTCATCAAATAAAATAATAAAGTCGACAGATTCAAGTGCTGAAAGTATTTTTATCCTATCTTTTTCATTCTGTATTGGTCTTCCCTCCCCTTTTAATTTTTTTATAGAAGAATCTGTGTTTAAACCTACAATCAAAACATTCCCCAATTCTTTTGCCTTTTCAAGATAGATAACATGTCCAGCATGAAGAATATCGAAACATCCATTTGTAAAAACAATTGTTTTATTCTTTTTCCTTAAATCTTCAACAATATTTCTAAGCTCAGTTAAGTTTACAAGTTTGGTTTTTTCTTTTTCTTCAAGGATAGAAATAAATTCACTATATAATATTGGAGTTGTTCCAGCTTTTTGAATGACAATCGATGCTGCTTTGTTGGCAATAAATGCTGCTTTTTCAATATCATATCCATTGTTTAGCATAAATGTTAAAATGGCTATAACGGTATCTCCTGCTCCAGTTACATCAAAAACCTCAATGGGTTGAGCCGGCAAATGTATAAAATCTTTTCCATTATAGATTGATAGACCCTTTTCAGATCTTTTAACGCAGATATATTTTATATTTAATTGATTGTAAATATTATTCAATACCTTCTCGATTTCATTATCTTCATTTTTAATATCAAATCCAGCAAAATCAGAAAGTTCTTTCAAGTTTGGATTTATAAGAAATGAATTTTTATATTTGCTCCAGTTATTTTTTTTTGGATCTATCATTACTCTTATATTGTTATTATTAGCAATTTTAATAATATTCTGACACAGACTTTCCGTACAAAATCCTTTTGCATAATCAGATATAATTATATAATTAATTTCATCTTTAATATTTTCTAAAAAATTTAAAATATCTTTTTCTTCATTAATTGAAAGTTGTTTTATTATTTCTTCATCAATTCTAATCATCTGTTGATTATTTGATATTAATCTTGTTTTTGTTATTGTTTTATAATCTTCCTTTTCAATTAAAAAACTCTTTATATTATATCTTTTTAATAGTTTTTTTATAATTTTCCCATTTTCATCCTTACCTATTCTTCCAATCAAAATACAATCTGCCTTCAGGCTAACAAGATTTATAGCTACATAAGCAGCAGCACCTAATGATGTTGATTCTTTTTCAAGTAGAACAACAGGTATTGGAGCTTCCGGCGATATTCTGGTTGCTTTACCATAAAGATATCTGTCAAGCATTATATCACCAAGGATAAGAATTTTTCCTTTTTGATTTTTATTTATTAAATTCTGCATATTTATCATATTTTATAAATTTTTCCGGCTTTATATTAGTTCTAAGTTTATCTTTCTTATTAGATTTGTCAATTATATTGAATTTTAAAATTAAAATGTTAGTTTGATAAATGAAATAAATAAACTAGCATAAAATAAGGATAATTATGGAAATAATCAAAACAGATAAAATGTATGAGCCAGATCTTTCAATAATAATGCCAGTTTATAATGAAGAGAAATATTTACCATATGCCTTAGAAAGTATAAAAAGGCAAAAAACAGATTTAAAAGCAGAAATAATAATAATTGATGATAATTCCACCGACAAAACTGTCGAAATAGCTAAAAAGTATAACTGTACAATATATAAAAATGAAAATAAAATGACTGTAACTCAGATGAGAAATTTTGGATTTTCAGTAAGTCATGGAAAGACAATTTTACATACCGATGGTGATACTGCTTTTTCAGATAATTATATAGAGAAAATGGTAAAACCAATTTTAAATGGAAAAATTGATGTATCATTATGTATGTTGTTATATCCACTTGAAGTGAAATATAATATACTTTTCGATAAATATTCAAAAAGCTACGCATTTTTTCTTAAAAATCTTCCAGATATTTTCTGGCTTAAATTGCCTATGAGATTCTTTATCTGGATAAAAAAATGGTTAAAAAAAATAATAGAAAAAAAAAGATTAGTTAATCTATTTTCTATTCCAG
>JBKBTB010000056.1:0-9789 GCA_046291015.1 Exilispira sp.
TTTCGATATTTCAGGGCATATTGAAAATCAAAAAGGAATTGTCGTTTTAGAAAAAGATGTTAATCTTTCAAACTTTAAAAATCCAGGTATTAGACTTGGCATGCTTGGTGATGGTATCGAAGTATACCTTGATGATCTTCTTATATCTGAATATGGTAAAAAAAATAATATAATTTTTTCAGCATTTAATTTTGATAAAACAATACCTTTATTGAAATATAAGAAGAATAGTAATGATTATCAATTAAAAATTATTATTTATATTTTAACCAATACAAGCATAAGGTATCCTTTTTATATTGGAGAATATGAAGAATTAAATTTTAAAAGCAATATAGTAAATTTTTTTAATGTAAAAGTTAAGAGATTTTTATTTTTAATTATTTTTACTATTTTAATTATTTTTATCTATTTAAGTATAAAGGAAAAAAGAAAGGATTTATTATATTTTTGTCTATCATCTTTTTTTATATTAATTTTTTCGTTAAATCAATTAGTTGAATATTTGCCTGTAAATTATATTACTTTTAATTATTTATTTATTTATAAATCAATGCATTTGATGACCATCTTTTTTTTAATCTCTTTTTTTTATCTTGTAAATGAAAAGATGAATAATTTGGTAAAGTTCATAATTATTCTTTTTTCATTATTCTTTTTTATTGATACAATACTTCTATCAAGCTATAATATTAGAAGAAAGCTTTACACTTATGAACTTTTTGTCGGTATTTTATCATTTATTTATTTAACTTTTTATGTGTATTTACAATATTTTTATTATAAAAAATTAAAATTTAAGAAATATTTATTTCCATTCACTATTCTATTTTTAACCATTGTTAATGATATACTGGTTTTTTTACTTCCAGGTAAATATCCTCAGTATTATATAATGATTTTTGGATTTGAAATTTATATAGTAACTATCTCAAGATTAATTTTTAATGATCTTATCGTTACATATCTTGAAACAGACAGGAAAAATAGAGAAATTGAGAAAACAAATGAAAAATTAAAAGGATACTTAAATAATATCTCTTTATCATTGAATTTTATCCAGAAAAACAAAGTGTTATTTGAAGAAAGTTCGAAAACTTTAACCGAGAGAAGTAAGACTACTAAAAGTGAAATTGTTTTACTGGAGCATAATGTAAAAGATTTAAATAATATTATAAACAAGATTCATGATATAGATGCTAATATTATGAATTTATCAGATGAAGAGATAAAAATAGGAAATAAACTAAGAAATTTGATAGAATTAAATTCATCAAATTTCATTTATATGAAAGAGAATCTAAGTATTACAAAAGAATTTTCTACGCAGATAGAAGAAATATCAAGGCAAACTTCTTTATTGGCTTTGAATGCATCTATAGAAGCATCAAAAAGCTCAGAATACTCTAAAAATTTTGCCGTTGTTGCTGCAGAAGTTAAAAATCTTGCATCAAAATCATCTGAGCTTGTAAATAAAATAAAAGATATTGCAGATGATATTTCCATTCATGCTGATCTTGGATTGGAAAGTACAAATTTACTTTCCAATTATTTTGAAGATTTTTATTTTAATTTTCAAGCGTTTATGGAAATATTACAAAATAACAAAAAGATATATAAAGATATTGAAGATATATTTAATGAAATATCTTCTTCAATAAACATGATATCTCAAACCATTGATAATCTTAACTCTTATGCCGATGAATTAAAAAGAAAGGCAATTTAAATACCTTGACAAAATCAAAATCATAATTATTTTCTTTTTGTAACTTTGCATTAGAATTAAGGAGCTTTTTAGATGGTTAAACTTCGATTAAAAAAGGTTGGAAGAAGAAATCAGATTTATTTTAGGCTTGTAGCTGCAGATGAGAGATTTCCGAGAGATGGAAGGTTCATAGAAGAGCTTGGCTCTTATAATCCAAAAGAGGAAGATTGGGAAAAGAAATTTCAGTTCAAAGGCGAACCAAATCAGGAACAGGTAGAAATTTCAAAAAACAAAATTATAGATTGGTATAAAAAAGGAGCCGAACCAACAGCCACAGTTTATAAACTTCTTGCAAAAAGAGGACTTGTATTAAAACCAGAACTTAGAAAGCAAAAGTAGTATTTATTATGAAAGAGAAAGAATTTGTTGAATATATTGCAAAATCCCTTGTTGATTATCCAGATGATGTTAAAATAAACTTAGTTGAAGGTGAAAAAACAACTTTAATAGAACTAAAAGTTAATCCAGAAGATATTGGCAAAATAATAGGCAAAAATGGTTCCATTATAAAGGCATTAAGGGTTTTACTTTCAAGTCTGGATAGCAAAAATGGCAGGCGTATCGCTCTGGAGATAAAAGAATAGGGGATGGAACTTAAAGTAACATCTGTTGCCAGAATTACAAAAATTTTTGGCTTAAAAGGTGCGGTTTGTCTTGAGCCTCTTACAGACTTAAAAGACAGAATTTATAAATCAACTGAATTTTTTCTGGATGAAAATTGTACTAAAAAATTAGAAGTTG
Source organism: Exilispira sp. (assembly GCA_046291015.1). Taxonomy (GTDB): domain Bacteria; phylum Spirochaetota; class JAAYUW01; order JAAYUW01; family JAAYUW01; genus Exilispira. Next base: position 2,510 of record JBKBTB010000056.1, read on the forward strand.
AAAAAATTGAAGGTGATTGGTTTCACATTCATGTTTTTTTTAAAAATTATGATTCTATTGATAAAAGCAAGAATTTAGTTGGTAAATTATTATACCTGCCAAGAATTGATCCTAAAGTATTAAATGAAAATGAATTATTCTATTATAATTTATTAGAATATAAAATCGAATATTTAAAAGATAAATATACAAATGCATCTAATATATATATTGCAAATAATTTTATTTACATTTCTCTTATTATTGAAGAAAAAGAATATCTTGTGCCATTTACTGGTGATTTCATAGAAAAAATAGACAAAGAAAATCATATAATTAAATTAAAAAGGTTTGAATCAATTGAACCAAACCAGATAAGCTGATATATGAAAAGGTACTTTTGATATGAAATTCAATATTATAACATTGATACCTGAACTTTACCATACCTATTTTAATTTTTCAGTATTTCATAATGCACTTATAAATAATCTTTTTACTTATGAAGTTAGAAATTTAAGAGATTTTGGGCTTGGAATTCATAAAAAAGTTGATGACTACCCTTATGGTGGTGGTAAAGGGATGATTTTAAGGATAGAACCTTTAGTAAATTGTTTAAATTCTTTTTCTGAGAAGGGAAAGATTTTATTTCTTGCACCAAGAGGTAAAAGAATTAATAATGATTTAGTGAAAGAATTATCGATGGAAAAGATTATAACAGTTGTAAATGGAAGATATGAGGGTGTTGATGAAAGATTTATAGAAAAATATGTTGATGAATGCATAAGCATCGGTGATTTTATATTGACAGGTGGAGATCCTGCAGCACTGGCTTTAATTGATTCAATATTAAGATATATTCCAGGATTTTTAGAAGAAGAGGTTTTAAATGAAGAATCTTTTGAAAAATCTCTTTTAGAATATCCTCATTATACAAGACCATATGATTATGAAGGGTTAAAGGTACCGGATATATTACTTTCAGGAAATCATAAAGAGATAGAGAAATGGCGGCTAATGAAAAGAATCCAGATGACTGAAAAATATCGACCAGACCTTTTAAAAAATAAATCTTGCAAATAAAGAGGATGATGCTAAATTGTTTTAGCACCTAATATTAAATTAATGTTTAGTTTTAATAAATTGGAGGCTATATGAATATTATTGAAAAGATAACCATGGAATATACCAATAAACCTATTCCAGCTTTTCGAATAGGGGATACTATAAGAATTCACTACAAAGTTGTAGAAGGAGGAAAAGAAAGAATTCAGCCTTATGAAGGTGTCGTTATTTCAAAGAAGGGGAATGGAATTTCAAAGAATGTGACAGTTAGAAAAATCTCCTATGGAATTGGTGTTGAAAGAATCTTTCCAGTATATTCACCTCGAATAGACAAAATTGAGATTATTAAAAGAGGTAAAGTAAGAAGAGCAAAACTTTATTACTTAAGAGAAAGAACCGGTAAATCAGCTAGAGTAAAAGAAAAATAAAAACAATAAATTAATTTTTTTTAATAAATAATTTCAAGAGAAGATGTGATAAAGAATAATCATAATTAGAATAATATAAATGAAATTGCATTCTTACTTAGATGCATTTTTCATTCAATCAAAATCTATTAATAAAGAAAAAAAAATACCTCTTGAAATTGGCAAAATTTATAAAGCAACTATTCTATATTCTAAAGATAATTTTTCTTATTTTAAGATAAATGACTATATTTTCAAAACAAAATTAATCGAGACTTCTCTTAATCAAATACTGCTTAGAGTTTTAAATAATTCTGAAAATTACAAGTTTGAGCTATTACATGAAAATGTTGTTTTAGAAAAAAATAATGATTTAAGAAAAGATCTACTAAGCCTTCTTGGAGAAAAATTTACAGAAGAAAAGTTTAATTATCTCATTAAAAATTCTATTTTAAATGAGAATACTTCTGATATTAGCAGTTTGATCAATATTTTATTGCATTCAAACTATCTATATTTTGAATCAAAATATCATAATTTATTCAAATTAAAAGATAATCAATATTTTTATATTGAATTTTCTGAAAATGAACCATCCTGTTTTTCTTTTTCTTTAAATTTTGAAATTGAATACAAAAAGATTATAATAATAAAAGGATATTATAAAAAAAAGGAAAATAAGGTAATATGCAATTTTATTACAAATTCAAAGGATTTTTATAAGGAGTTTTCAGATATAGAGAGTGTAGAAAAAGATTTAACAGATACCGGTAAAAATTTTATATGGATATGCAATAGTTCTTTTAAAGAGGATATTATTTTATAAAAAAGATTTATGGATGAAACTGAAAGAAAAAGATTATCAAAAAAAACATGTGCTTTAAAATATAATTCTGATGAACCAGCTCCAAGACTTATTTCAAAAGGCAAGGGAATGGATGCCGAAAAAATTATTGAAGAAGCCAGTAGAAATGGTATTCCAGTTATTTCAGATGATAATTTAGCCGATAATTTATATCGGTTACAAATAAATGAATTTATACCAGAAGAGCTTTTTGAAATTATTGCTGCTATTTATTCTTATGTTATGAAAAAGAAGGAAAATAGAAATGAAAAAGAAGATTAAAATTGAAGATATTAAAATTGGTATGCAATTTGCAAATCCAGTTTATTTTGGTTCCCAAGTTGTAATCCCCGCCTTTACTCCTGTCAAAATTTCTGATTTGGAAAGGCTTAAAAGATGGAGAGTTTCTGAAGTAGAGATAGACGATGATGAGGTTTCAAAAGATATACCATCTGCAAAGATTGTTAATGATAAAGATTCCATTTCACAAACAGAAGAAAAATCAGGCGAAAAGCCAGATAGAAGAAAAGAACTTGCTGAAAGATTGAAAAGATATGCCCCGGAAATTAAAAAAGTAGATGCTCAGTTATCAACTCTTCCAGCTGCTTCAGATAGTTCTAATCTTGCAATTATTACTCAATATACTAAGATCTTATCTGGAATAAAATCAATTCTTCAAGATATAAAAATCGGACAAATAGCCTCAAAAAATGATATATATGATATAATTGGTGAAATAATAAATCTTGCAATTAATAAAAAGACAGAAATATTATCTATATTAAGTCATTTTGAGGATCCGGCTTATGATTATCTTATTGTTCATTCCGCAAATGTTTGCATTTATTCTGTTTTGATTGGCTATTTTATGAACCTTAATCAGTATAAACTAAATCAACTGGCTATAGCATCACTACTTCATGATACTGGAATGCTTAAAGTTCCGGAAAGTATAATAAATAAAAAAGAAAAACTGACACCGGCAGAATATATTGAAATACAAAAACATACTATAGAGGGTTATAAGATTTTAAGCCAAAAACAAAATTTTACAGATGAAATCTGCCAGGTAGCTCTTCAACACCATGAAAGATTCAATGGATCTGGATATCCAGCAAAAAGACATGGAGATCAGATAACACAGTTTAGTAGAATAGTCGCAGTAGCAGATTCATATGATGCAATGACAGAGCCTCATACTTATAGAGAAAAATTTCATGGTCATAAAGCTATAAAAGATGTCCTTCAGGCTTCGAAAAATTTATATGATCCCGATGTTTCAAAAACATTTTTGTCCATAATGAGTATATATCCAATAGGTTCTGTTGTGCAATTTAATGATAGTTCTGTGGGAATTGTAATTCAAGCAAATCCAAATCTACCTTTAAGACCTACTGTAAGAATAATAATTGATGAATTTGGAGATAAAGTTGTAGATAAAAAGATTGTAGATCTGGAGAAAACCCCCAATCTTTTTATTACATCTATTATTAACTCAAAGGAATTAGATTTTCCTATTGAAGAATATTTTTAAGATATTTATCTTTTTTCTTTTTAATTCTCTATATTATTTGCTTGTAATTTTAACATTTAATCATTTTTCAAAGTAAAAATTGTTTATTCCGGGGAATAAAGGTGCATAAAATATATCAAATATTTTCAAATATTTTTGATGAAAAAGTTCAAATAAGAAATTTCTTAAATAAAAAAGTAAAAGATATAACTTTTATTAATACAACTTTGTCAGCATTTATGAGTTTATTTATCTATATATCTCAAAGAACAAAACAATCTTTATTGATAATACTTCCAGATGAAGATATTGTAGACAAATTTTATTCAGTATTAAATGAAGAATTTCTGGATATAGGAAAAAAAATATCAATTTTTGCTCCATATAATCTTTTTTTTTATGAATGTAATCCTTCAGATAAAAAAAATTCATTTTTTAGAGTAGAAGCAATAGATAATTTAAGATATAAAAAAGGGATTGTTCTTACAACACCTCTTGCATTATTATATCCTACAATTTCTCTGGAAAATCTTGTAGAGAAAAAAATTATATTAAGAAAAAATGAAGTTATCAATCCAGAGATACTTACACAATCTTTGATTGAAGCTGGTTTTGAAAGAGTAGATCAGCTTTTTGATTTTGGAACATTCACATGGAAAGGAAATATTATAGATTGTTTTTATAATCCTTCTAATAATCCAGTAAGAATTGTCCTGAATGAAGAAGATAGAATCGAAAAAATAACCTTTATTGAACAGGAGACATTTAGAATCTTAAAAGAAATAGAAAAAATTGAAATTTTACCAATAAAAGAATTTTTTATAGAAGATGATTTAAAAGATAAATTTGTTGAAGAATTTTACCGTTTAAATAGTCTGGATTTAGATGCTGAATCTTATGTTAAAGATTTACAGACAGAGCAATTATATGCAGTATTGTGGGCTTTACCAGAATTAATTTTAAATAAAAAATATATTTTTTCACATTTAGACAATGATGACATTATAGGCATTTTTAACTTTGAGCAGATTGAAAAGAAAATTTTAGAAGAGTATAAAAAAAGTGAAAGAGCTTATAAGAATTTGGAACTGAAGGGGCTTTGTAAACCAGATGAAATTTTTATAGATTTAAGTGAATTCAATAGATTTCTAAGGTACTTCAAGAAATTTATAATAAATTCAAAGATATATGATGAAAAAAGTGAAAGTATAAACTTATTTACCCTTAAAGTTGAGCCATATCAAAATAAATTTGAAGAATTCAGAATAATATTTAAAAGTAGAATAATGCAAGGGGCTAAACTATATTTTATAGCTAAAGAAGATGAGAAAAAAAGATTATCTATTCTATTTAAAGACCTTAAGGCAAATTATATTGATGATAATCTTATAGAAGGATTTTTTTTTGAAGATAAAAATGAATACTATTATAGTGTTGATGAACTGATTGAATATAAGATTAGGAGTAAAGCATCAAAATCATTTCAGGTTGAATTTGTTGAATCAACTTTAGACATAAAAAGTGGAGAATATCTTGTTCATATAAATCATGGAATAGGAATTTATGAAGGGTTAAAGCGTGTAACAATACTTAATCAAGAAAAAGATTACCTTGAAATAAGATATAAAAATAATGAAAAAGTTTATGTTCCTGTAGAAAACATAGGACTTGTTCAGAAATATATTTCCTTTGGGAAAACGAAACCCGAACTTGATAACATTTCTTCCAGAACATGGAAAAAAACTTTAGCAAAAACAAAACAGCAGATAATGGAATATGCTACCCAATTACTTTTGCTTTATCAAAAAAGAAAAGAGCAGAAGGGAATTAGTTTTAAACCTTTTAATGAACTTGAAAAAGAGCTTGCAGATAGTTTTGAATATAAAGAAACTTATGATCAGCAGAGGGCGATTGAAGATGTTCTTTTTGATATGCAGCAAACATATCCTATGGATAGGCTTATATGCGGGGATGTTGGTTTCGGTAAAACCGAAATTGCAATAAGGGCAACATACAGAGCGGTTTTAAATGGTTATCAGGTTGCAGTTATCTGTCCAACCACAATACTGGCTGACCAACACTATGAAACATTTAAAAAAAGATTGGATAGATTTGGATTGAAAATTGGACTTTTATCCAGACTTGTTGATTTAGAAACCCAGAAGGATTATTGTAAAAAGATTGAGCAGGGCAATTTAGATGTTATTATAGGAACTCATAGAATACTTTCAAATGATATAAAATTTAAAAAACTAGGTCTTCTCATTATTGATGAAGAGCATAAATTCGGGGTTGAACACAAAGATAAATTTATAAGATTAAAGTCAGATATAGATGTCTTATCTTTGTCTGCTACTCCGATTCCAAGATCACTACATATGGCTTTATCGAGAATTAGGCCTCTTTCAATAATAAATACAGCACCTGAACAAAGAGTTCCTGTAGAGGTTTTTGTCGAACCTTTTAATGATTATATAGTTAAAAGTGCCATAGAAAGAGAACTCGAAAGAGATGGACAGGTTTTTTATGTTCATAATAGGGTAAAAACAATTCTAAATGTTGTTTTATATCTAAAAAATATGTTTAAAGGCAGTATACCTATAGTTTATGCGCATGGTCAAATGTCAGAACATGAACTTGAATCAAATATTACAAAATTTATAAAAAAAGAGGCAAGAATTCTTGTTTCAACATCAATAATAGAATCCGGGATAGATATACCGGATGTAAATACAATTATAATTGATAATGCACATCTTTTTGGCCTTTCAAGTCTCTATCAATTAAAAGGTAGAGTTGGTAGAAGAAGCAGAAAGGCTTATGCCTATCTTTTATATCCAAAAGAAAATTATCTAAATGAAATTGCCTTAAAGAGATTACAGGTAATTTCAGATTATGCAGAGTTGGGCTCAGGGTATAAAGTTGCACTTAAAGATCTTGAACTTAGGGGAGCAGGAAATATTCTTGGTAAAGAGCAATCCGGTTTTATTATGAATGTTGGATATTATCTATATGAGAAATTACTTGATGAGGCTATAACAAAACTTGAAAATAGAGGTAAAAAAAGAAGAACCAAAGCTGAAATAGAACTTCAATTGAAAACATCACTTCCAGATTTTATGGGATTTTCAAAGCAGGAAAAAATAAATTTTTATGAACAGCTTTTAGATTGTGATACTGAAGAAGAATTTATGCAATTCAAGTATAGATATAAAAATATAATAGATAATGCTTTTTATGAGCTAAATAATCTTCTTTTAATTACCAGAATAAGGATTTTAGCTCAAAAAAAGGGTATTACAAGGATACTTGAACTCAAAGATAGCATAGCAATATTTTTTGAAAATCCAAAAATCAATATGGAAATCTTTTTAAATTATGTAAAAAAGAAAGAGGTGACATTTAATCAGCAGATAAATGATAGAATAGATATTATTAAGAAATTTAAAAATATTGATGACGAAGAAAATAA
>JBKBTB010000296.1:0-2114 GCA_046291015.1 Exilispira sp.
ATTAATAATTTAATTATAAATTATGAAAAGCCAATAGCTTCCCATAATTTTATTATTAAGGAACAATTTATGAAAAATATTTTTTTTGTTTTTATTTTAATTTTTTTATTATCTAATTTTTGTCATGGTCAAAATAAATATAATAATTATGAATGTGGGAATATTTTAGTTATTCCACTTGAATTGGATAATATTAATGATTCTAATTTTTATCTTGGTAGTTATCGCCTTTTAAATATTGATTCAATAGAATTATTTATCTTTTTTAAAGTAGGTTCTAAAGTATTTTTAAGTATTGGTCCATTGTTATTAAAAGCATTTTTAAATATTTCTTTTGGCTTTTATATAATAAAAGAAAGCTTTTATAATTTTTTTGAAGATAAATGGTATAAATATGAATTATATGATTATTACATTTGTTTCGAACCAAATTTTTCGATTGGATATCAAATAGATAAAAAATTTTCTTTTAATATTGGTATAAGGTATAAGTTTTTTATATTTTTTAATTATCAATTTCCAGAATTTAAACCATTTTATATTTATACCATGTTTATTTATAGTATATAATTTTTGGTTCAGTTAAATAATTTTAAGATAAGTAGAAAAGGTCTGTATATGAAAAATATAAACATTTTTGCTTTTTTTTTTAATTTTAATATTTATTTTTTCATTAAATATTTTGGCAGATGATCTATTTGGAATTTTTAATTATGATAGATTTTCATTTATTTTTACATATAATATTACATCAGATATAGGTGAAGTAACCTATGTCTTTCAAGTAATAAAATATGATTCAGAAAACAACATCTATTTTGATTATATTGTAATAAGACCTCAGGCATTTTCTTTTTTATTTTTATTTCATAAAGATATTATAATTTATGGAATAAATTCAGATTTAATAATTAAATTACCAATTCAGGATAGTTATAAAATATTTATTAGCACATTAAATTTATTATTTGGACTTGAGTTTAATAGTAAAAATAGCATTTTAGTATTTCAATCTGCTTTATCATTTGGCATATATTATCAATATTTTTCTATTCCAAAAGTTTCATTTTTCAATGATAATAATGAAGGATGTTATCTTTTAGAATTCACTTTTCTTATAAATATTATTTCATCCGTTGGAATAAAAATAAGTGAAAATATAATTTTGAAATTTTCTCTTTATATTTCTCAAAGATTAAGTGCAATGTATATTGAAAATACTGCAGGTTTTTATACAGTAGGCATAGAATTTTTTATTTAATACTGAGTGGAGGGCATATTGAAACAAATTATTAAAATTATTATGTTTATAATCTTATTATTTTTACAATATAATATTATATATGCCCAAACAAATGATTGTATAATATATTTTGGAATAGGTAATAGTTTTGGATATACAATAAGTCCTAATATATATGATTATATGTGGTTTAATATAGATTTTGGTACTCTTTTTAATATATATGAAGAAGATTATTATTATTATTATCCATTAGATTTCTATATTGGTTTTATTTTAAATAAAAAACATTTTTATCTTTCAGGTGAAATAGAAATTGCTAATTTTTTTCATTTCAAAATATAATTTTAGGTTTTTTCAATTATTTTAAAGGAGGCATTGGTTTATACTATAAATTTGGTAGATTGATATTAAGAGCTGGCTGTTATACTGGATTTGGTTATTATCTATTAAAAATATTTTCTATCAGTCAACCTGAAAATAATGATTTTAACGGACAAATTTTATTAGATGGATTTGTTTTTATTGAGCCAAAAATCAGTATAGGGTTTCAACTTTCTGAAAATTTTATAATATACATAGGCAAAAATATACAATGGGGATTATTTTTTTCAAAACAATTAAAAGAATTTTCACCATCAAATATATTTTTAATCTTATCGATAATTATTTAATATAGTTTTAGTAGTGTTAAATTAGAATAAATTCTAAGTTAGAACAAATTGTATTAATTTGAATAAAGGATAATTATGAAATGTATTAAAATAGTTATTTTAATTTTAGTTATATTTTCTTTTTTTTTAATAAATATATTTACTATTAAAATATATGCTCAACAAAAATTTTCTTTAATTTTTACATATAATTTTGA
>JBKBTB010000297.1:0-2097 GCA_046291015.1 Exilispira sp.
AAAAATATTGATATATTATAGTCATATATTATTCATAATATATTATTCTCATTATTTTTAAAACTATTGTGAGTATTTTATTTTTATGTATTTTATATTTACAATTTTATAATACTATAATGATGTTAAGAATTTACCTAAATATAGAAAAGAAGCTGCCTTATTAAAGGCAGCTTATTAATTTAATACTTAGAATATATTAATTATTAATTGTAATCAATAATTGTTAGTATATACTTAAAAAATGAAATAATTATATTTCGTAATAATCTTTGTTCTCTTTTTCTTTTATATTTTCACTGACTTTTTCTTTCTTAATTCCAGTTTCTTTATTTATAGCATCAAATGGGCATACTTCAAAGCATGTTCCACATTTTATACAATCTTTTTGAATAATTTCAAAAGGAGTTTTTCTAATTTCACCGGTAATACATTTTGATGGGCACTTTTTAGCACAAAGACCACATTTTTTACATATTTCTGGATCAATTTCATAGTATATTAAATCCTTACATACTTTAGCTTCGCAAATACCATTTAATATATGATCTTCATACTCTTTTCTAAAATGCTTCAATGTTGACAAAACAGGATTTGGAGCGGTTTGTCCAAGACCGCAAAGTGCAGTTCTTCTTATGTCTTCTCCAAGTTTTTGTAAGGTATCAAGATCTTCTAAAGTACCTTCTCCTTTTGTAATTCTATCTAAAATATTGTACATCTGTTTTGTACCAACTCTACAAGGGACACATTTACCACAAGATTCAAATGATGTAAATTCAAGAAAGAATTTTGCAGTATTTACCATACAGTTATCTTCATCCATTACAATACAGCCGCCAGAGCCCATCATAGCTCCTAAAGCAGTTAAAGATTCATAATCAATAGGGGTATCAAGATAATCAGCTTTAATACAACCACCAGATGGTCCACCAAATTGCACAGCTTTAAATTTTTTATTGTCTGGAATTCCGCCACCAATTTCATAGACCAATTCTCTTATTGTTGTCCCCATTGGAACTTCTGCAAGACCGGAATTTTTAATCTTTCCGGAAAGAGCAAATACTTTTGTGCCTTTGGATTTTTCGGTTCCAATGCTTGAGAACCATTTAGAACCATTTAATATAATATGCCTTATATTGGCAAATGTTTCAACATTATTTATTACTGTAGGTTTACCCCACAAACCTTTTTTAGCAGGAAATGGAGGTTTTGGAACAGGAGTGCCTCTAAAACCTTCGATTGATCTAAGCAATGCAGTTTCTTCTCCACAAACGAAAGCACCAGCTCCCATTCTAATTTCAAGATCAAAAGAAAAACCGGTTCCCAGTATATTTTCACCAAGTAACCCTTCTTTTCTTGCTTGATTTATAGCAAAATCAAGTCGCTTTATAGCTAAAGGATATTCAGCTCTAACATATACATATCCCTTTTGAGCTCCTATAGCATAAGCACAGATAGCCATACCTTCTATAACAGAGTGAGGATCACCTTCCAAGACAGATCTATCCATAAATGCACCAGGATCCCCTTCATCTGCATTGCAAACTACATATTTTATAGTCTCGATTTCTGCTGCAGTAAGTTTCCATTTCAATCCAGTAGGAAATCCACCTCCACCTCTTCCTCTTAAGCCAGAATCAAGTATTTCTTTAATAACATCCTCTGGTTTCATTTCGGTTAAAACTCTGCCAAGAGCTAAATATCCATCTGTTGCTATATATTCTTCTAAAGATTCTGGATTGATAACACCACAATTTTTTAATACGATCTTCTGTTGTTTTTGAAAAAACTCTACCTCTTTATGAGTTTCAATAACTTTTTTTGCATCTGCTGTCTGATAAAGAAGTCTTTTAACTACTCTTCCCTTCAAAAAGTGCTGTTCGACTATTTCCGCCACATCATTTTTAGAGACTTTTTTATAAAAAGTACCTTCAGGATATATAAGAACAACCGGACCCATCTCACAAGGTCCCATGCATCCGGTTTCTATTATCTTAACCTCGCCTTCAAGATTATGAAGCTTTATTTGATTTAACATCTCTTCTTTAACTTCCATAGAATGTGCAGATAAACATGCTGCACCAGAACATACCAATA
>JBKBTB010000298.1:0-2082 GCA_046291015.1 Exilispira sp.
ATTAAAATTAGCATCAAAAGCTTTATAAATTATGTTAAGGAAATTGGTGTAGATTTTGAAAAGCAGTATAACCCTTTTATATATCTAAGTTTTTCAAATTTTACATTGCCATTTATATCAATAATTACTGGAGTTTTTATAGATTATGGTATAGAAATGTATTCAAATTTATATTTTTATAATACACCTCTTTTAATTAATCTATTATCAAATTATTATTCATTTCAAATTTATTTACCTATTAAATTTTTAATTTTTTCTTCGCTTGATCTATCTTTTTTCTTTGTTCAGTATCCTCTTATTAATAATAACAGGAGAATTTATCTCTTTGATTTATCTGGAATATTTATCGGAACTACCATAAATCTTTTCACTCTATTTAAATTTATTAATTTTTCTATAAGTTTTGCACCAGGTATTTTTATAGTACTTATTTACGATGAAAATGAGGATATCCTATCTCCACCTATCAATATTAATTTTTTTTCAAAGGCAGTTGCAGCACAGTTTAGTGCAAATATAAATCTTTTAATATCTAATAACTTTATATTAAGTTTTATATTCAGTTCTAAGATCAATTTGTATGGTGTTATAATATATTCTATAGATTTACAAACAAAAATTGGATTTTAATCAAGTTTTTCAACTCTAATATTATTTGTCGATCCTTCCTTTCCGAGTGGAAGTCCGCTTACAAGAATAAAATAATCATTTGAAAAGGCATAATTTGAATTTTTTATGTCATTATGTATAAATCTAATAATTTCTTCGAGATTTTCAGAATAATCTATTAATTTTGGAATAACACCCCAATTTAATGCAAGTTGATTAAATATTTCATAATCAAAGGTATAGGCTAAAATAGGTAGTTTTGGTCTCATTTTAGAAATCATTCTGGCAGAATAACCAGAACCTGTAATTACTGCTATTAGTTTCGCTTTAATATCATAAGCTATTGTAACGCTTCTTGTCGCGATGGAAGTGGTAACATCAATATTTTGAGGAGCTCTTGTCATCTGATTTAAAATATCATTATAATCAAGACTGTTTTCGACCTTATCTATTATCTTTGACATCATATTTACAACTCTTACTGGATCTTTTCCAACTGCAGTTTCTCCGGAAAGCATTACTGCTGAAGTAAGATCATAACAGGCATTTGCAACATCACTTGCTTCTGCTCTTGTTGGTATGGGGTTTTCTATCATGCTTTCAAGCATTTGAGTTGCCACAATTACTGGTTTGCCTTCATTATAGCAAAGTTTTATAATTCTTTTCTGTATAACCGGGACATGTTCAATTTCCATTTCTACACCAAGATCTCCCCTTGCAACCATTATTCCATCGGAGTATTTAATTATTTGCTCTATATTATCAACTGCTTTTTTATTTTCAATTTTTGCTATCAGTCTGGTTTTTGATTCTATATTTTTCTCTTTTTCAATTTTTTCTATTAGATTTCTTATTTCTAAGATATCTTCTTTAGATGAAACAAATGATAATGCGATGTATTCAAATTTATTTTCGATAGCAAAATAAATATCTTCTTTATCTTTTTCAGATAAAAATGAAAGAGGATATGTAATATTTGGTATTGAAAGATGAGCTTTGGGATTTATAAATCCACTATTTTTTATTACTACTTTTATCGTATCATCATTCAAAACATCATTTACTCTTCCTTCAATAAAACCATCCTTTAATAGTAACTTCGAACCAATATTTACAAGATTTCCAATTTTGGGAAGATTTGTATAAAAAGTGAATTTTTCACCGTTTTTTATGATATCTATATCTTCTTTATCATAACTTTTAATTGTAATAATTTGATCTACTGTTAGTTCTATTCTTTCTTTATATCCATAGATTCTAACTTCAGGACCTTTGGTATCTAAAATTAATGCAAGAGGAATCTTTTTTTCATTTCTAATTTCCTTTATCAAATTAACAATTTTGATAACTTCAGAACCTCTGGAATGTGAAAAATTAAATCTTACAGCATTCATTCCTTCATCTATAAGTTTAACAATAATATTTTTATCAAAACTTGAAGGACCAATTGTACAGATAATTTTTGTTCTT
>JBKBTB010000057.1:0-9566 GCA_046291015.1 Exilispira sp.
TAGCAAAGCAGCAAAGAATAGAACTGCCTTCCTATACTAAAGAAGGATTAGAGGAACTTGTTTTTAAAAAATCTTATAATAATCTTGATGAATACCTGAAAGGTTTTGCATATACATGTGCGGTTATGAGAGATATAGAATCAATTGAAAGAATATCATATGAACTAGCTCTGGATTGTTTTGAAGAAGGTGTTCGTTATATAGAAGTCAGATTTGCTCCACAACTTCTCATGACCGAAAAACTTGGTTTTGAAGATATTGTTCTTGCAGCAGATAAAGGATTAAAAAGAGCAAGAAATGAGATAAATAAAAAAATCTGTCCGGAAGAACCAGAATTTGATTTTGGTTTAATAATCTGTGCGATGAGATTTTGTAATGAAAATTTTTCACCTTTTTATAAGCAATTTTTTAATCTGCTAAAATTTTCAACTCAAAAAGAAAAGATAGCTCTTGCTTCATTAGAAGCTGCAAAAGCTGCTGTTTATCTCAGAAAGAACACTGATGCACAGGTTGTTGGATTCGATATCGCTGGCAGTGAATATGGTAATCCTGCAGATAGACACACAGATAGCTATAAATATATTCATGAAAATTTTTTACATAAAACTGTTCATGCTGGAGAAGCCTTTGGACCCGAATCAATCTTTTTAGCAATAACCGCTCTTCATGCTGACAGAATAGGTCATGGATTATTTTTATTTGATGAAAGCATGATAAGATCTGAAGAAATCATTGATAAGAAAAAATATATTGAAGATCTTGTAAATTATATAGCAGATAGAAGAATAACAATAGAGGTATGCCTTTCAAGTAATCTTCAAACTGTTCCAAAGATTAATCATATAAGCAAACATTCACTTTCAAAAATGCTTGAAAACAAACTTTCAGTTACTTTTTGTACTGATAATAGGCTTGTTTCTTCAACTTCGGTCACAAAAGAAATCTGTCTTGCACTTGACAATTTTCCTATAAATCAACGCCAGTTTAAAGATATAATTATCTATGGATTTAAACGCTCATTTTATTACCAGCCATACACAAAAAAGAGAGAGTATGTAAGGAGAGTCATTAATTATTATGAAAAAATCGAGAAAGAATATTTGAATCAATAAAAATATAGTATTTTTTATAATCATAAAATCTTTTATACCAGGCTTTGAATTATAGCCAGTAACATACTAAATACAATTCCAGAAAGAATATTTGCAATTGTTTGACTTTTAAAAATCATTGCCTTTTGTTTGTTTTTGAAAAGAGATGCAATCGCTTCTATTGAAATATAGGTAAAGGTTATCATTGCTAAAATTATAAGTAAAAAATCAACTGTTTTGAATCTGGTTACAATGAGCTTAAATTGTTCTGTAATATAAAATACTATTGCAGTTAAAATACCAAAGAAAAAATCTCTATAATAATCTTTTGCATTCACACTGGTAAACAAAAGTGGATAAATCAAAAGCACAAATACTAAAATAAATGTCCCAATTGAAATACCAGCAAAAGCCTGTTTAAAAAGAAATCTTTCAGTTTGAGGTAAGATTTCATTCGATTTTCTCAGAATTTTATTGATTAATGGATCAAAAATCCCGGTAAAATAATTTACAACAAAAAATAATGTTATAATAAAAACCAGAAACAAAACAAGATATAAGAAAAAATAGGTTCTTCTTTTCATTTTTAAACCTCAATTTTCTATAGATTAAGTTATATCTTTAAAGTTAAGTTATATCTATTATAAAAAAAAGCCATTCCTATTTGAATAAATTGCCCAAAAACCAAATTATAACTTATATTCGATTTCTGGCTCAACTATAGTTGAATTTCTAAATCCAGCCTCATTTAAGTGAACCTGCATCTGTTTTAGAGCTCTATCTTCTCCATGTATTAAAAATATATTTTTCAATTTATTTATATCATAATTTTTAAGATATTCACATATTTCGGTATAATCTGCATGAGCAGAAAATGAATCAAAAACTGCAAGTTCTGCATTGTTTTTGTAATATTTTCCAAATATTTTAACTTCTTTTTCTCTTTCAAGTATTTTTCTACCTAAAGTATTTTCTGCCATAAATCCAACAATACAAATAGCATTTTTTGGATCCTCTATGGAATTTGCAAGATGGTGCAAAATTCTACCTGCTTCTGCCATCCCGCTTGATGATATTATAATACATTTTGTTATATCATTTAATTTTTTAGATTCTTCGACACTTTGAACATATCTTAATTCATTAAAACCAAATGGGTTTTTTGAATGTATGATGAATGCCTGCTTTGTTTCTTCATCATAATAATCCTTGTATTTTTCAAATATTTTAGTTATATTAAAGGACATCGGACTATCCACAAATATTTCTAAATTCCCTGGAATTTTATTCTTGTCCTCAAGTAAATGTATTAAATAAATTAACTCCTGCGTCCTTCCAATTGCAAATGCCGGTATGATTATTTTACCATTTCGGTCATAAACTCTATTTATAAATTGGGCAAGATCATCTTCTAAATTTTCAAATTTCAAATGAAGTCTATTGCCGTATGTTGATTCGCATATAATATAATCAAAATAATTAAAATCTAAGTCGATATCAGGATCTCTTAATATTGGCATTCCCTTTCTACCAAGATCTCCAGTAAATAAAATTCTAATAATTTTACCATTTTTATCTTCAATTTCAAATACAACCTGAGCAGAACCAAGGATATGTCCAGCATCTATTAATTTAAATCTTACACCATTTTTTAATTCAATATATTTATTATATTCAATCCCCTGCCAGTGCTGCATAACTTCAATAACATCTTCTTCATTGTAAATTGGCAAAATTTCTTCAAATTCTTTGCCTTCCTTAATTGCCCTTTTTCTTAAAAATTCAATATCACTTTTTTGTATATGGGCAGAATCCTTCATAACAATTTCAGCAATCTCTTTTGTGGCTTCAGTAGAGTAAATAGTATTGTTATACCCGCTTTTAATAAGGGAAGGATAATTTCCACAGTGATCATAATGACCATGTGTACAGATGGCAAAATCGATTTTATCAGAAATAAAAGGCAAATTTCTGTTTTTCCTTTCAGCCTCTTTTCTTCTGCCCTGAAACATCCCGCAATCTATCAGAATATTTATTCCATTTGCTTTTAAAAGGTGCTTAGAACCAGTAACTTCCAAAGCAGCTCCATATGAAATTAATTCAATAGACATAATTTTCCCTTTTTATTATTATGTTAACATTGTACCATTATATTAATATATAACAATCTTATCTTTAAATTGCTTCAATCAAATCTTTTAAGCTATAAAAATTTAATATTTAATATTATTATCCTGGCTTAAACTACTTCAATCATATCTTTTAGGCTACAAAATTCTATTTAATATAACTAATTTAACTTTAAACCTTCATAAAGCAATAATCTTTTTTTTAATTCTGTTCCAACCCCTTTTCCACCAAACCAGCCAGCATTCCCATCAAATTTTATTACCCTGTGACAGGGAATAATAATTAAGGTTCTATTACTTCCAACTGCATTGCCTACGGCTCTGCTGGCTTTTGGATTGCCAATACTTTCGGCTATTTGTTTGTAAGAATTAACACTTCCATATGGTATTTGCAATAATTGATTTAAAACTTTTAATTGAAATTCTGAATAAAAACTCATATCTAAAGGGACCGTAAATTTTATTTTTTCTTTATTAAAATATCCTGTTAATTCATATTTTAATATTTGATAATTAATCTCACATAGCTTTTGCATCTCTTTTTCTACTTCATTCAATTTAAAAACTTTTATACAAGCCTTTTTATCTTTTGAAATAGATAAATCTTCATCTAAAAGCATCTGAAATAATCCTTTTCTTGAAAAGTAACAATAAAGCCTTCCTATTTCTGTATCTAAAGAATATATAGTCAAATGGTATTTATCTATCTTCTTTTTTACCATCTTTTTATTCTAATTATCAACCTACTAATTATTATTAAACTAATTGTTATTTAAAAAATTGTTTTTATTAAACAGATATTGATAATTATTACTCCTACCGATACTGAATTAATAATATATCATTATAAAAATTTATAAATAGATAAAATTTTAAATACAGGTGATTTTATCAAAAATAAAATTATCAACAAAATTATTACAAAATTTAAAGATTATCTTTTTTAACTTAATTTCTTGAAAAGGGAAATAAATAAAATAAAATAATTTTGAGTATCAATTATATTTTTTATTATTAAAATTAGAGTAATCTTTTAGAAAATATTGATTAATTGGCATTTTATTTTATTATATTTAATATAATAAAAAACAAATATATTTTTAATAAAGGAGATTAAAATGGAGCTTGCGATTGCAAAAGCAAAAAATCTCATCAGCCTTCACTCAAATATGGCAAATAGACATGGACTTATTGCAGGAGCTACAGGTACAGGCAAAACAGTAACTCTTCAGGTAATGGCTGAGCTTTTTTCTTCCATCGGTGTTCCAGTTTTTATGGCAGATGTTAAGGGAGATTTATCAGGCATAAGTAGCAAAGGAGAACCTTCAGAAAAATTAACTTCAAGATTAAAAAATCTCGGAATAGAAAATCATCAATTTGATAGTTTCCCTGTCCAATTCTGGGATATATATCAGGAAAAAGGTCATCCAGTAAGGGCGACTATTTCAGATATTGGTCCTATTCTTTTATCCAGAATATTAGATTTATCTGAAACTCAGGAATCTGTTTTAAATCTTATATTTAAAGTTGCAGATGAAGAGGGACTTTTACTTTTAGATTTAAAAGATTTTAAGGCAATGCTTAATTATATTTCAGAAAATCTTAAAGAAATTTCAAATGAGTATGGTCTTATATCATCTCAAAGCATTGGCGGTATACAAAGGGCTCTTATTTCCCTTGAAAAAGAAGGTGCAGAAATGTTTTTTGGAGAACCAATGTTAGATATTTACGACATGATAAAAATTGATCATAATGGTAAAGGTATTATTAATATTCTTTCAGCCGAAAAGCTTTTGTTAAATCCTAAACTTTATTCAACATTTTTACTCTGGATATTAAGTGAACTATTTGAGAATCTTCCTGAAGTTGGAGATCTTGAAAAACCAAAGTTTATATTCTTTTTTGACGAAGCACATCTTTTATTTAAGGATACTCCAAAAGTACTTGTTGATAAAATAGAACAGGTAGTTCGTCTTATAAGATCAAAAGGTGTTGGAGTATATTTTATAACTCAAAATCCCATCGATATACCTCAATCTATATTAGGTCAGCTTGGAAATAGGGTCCAGCATGCACTAAGAGCATTCACACCACAAGACCAGAAAGCTGTCAAAATTGCTGCACAAACTTTTAGGCAGAACCCGGATTTTTCTACAGAAACGGCAATTTCTGAACTTGGAGTTGGCGAAGCCCTTGTTTCATTTTTAGATAATGATGGTAAACCACAGATAGTTGAAAGAGCATTTATTTTACCTCCTAAAGGTAAAATAGGTCCAATTTCAGATGATCAAAAAAGTAAAATTATAAAATCAAGCATAATTTATGGAAGATACGAAAAGGTAATAGATAGAGAGTCTGCATATGAAATTATAAAACAAAAGATGATTGAGAAACAAAAAAGAGAAGAAATGGAACTTATAAGAAAAGAGGAAGAAAAAAGAAGATTGCAGCAAGAAAAAGAATATAATAGATCAAAAACCGGTCAATACAGTCGACAATACTATGACTATGGATATGGTAGAAGTTCAAAACAATATCGAGGACAAAAAAGCCCAATTGAAGATATTGCATCTGCCGCATTAAAATCTGCTGCAAGATCAGTCGGAACTTCTGTTGGCAGGAAAATTGTTAGAGGAATACTGGGATCAATATTATAGATAAATATTATAGATAAAATTAATTTTTTATTTAGACAGATTAAAAAAATTTTCAAAATTATTGTTTTAATCTGGTAAAATTAATTTTTCTTCAACTTCTTTAAGCTTATTGTATACTAAAGCATCTATATTTTCTTTTTCCTCTTCACCTAACATTGAAGTATCTATTGGACTTAAAAAGAATATTTTTATGGTCACATTTTTATGTACATACATTTCACCCGGTTTTATAATGCTTCTTGCATTATAAATATAGATCGGAACAATTGATGCTTTAGCTTCGACTGCTGCCGAAAGCCCGCCTCTTTTAAATGGTTTAACTTTCCCATCGCCACTCATTACAGATTCAGGGAAAATAATCAATGAATTGCCTTTTTTCATTGTATTACAGATAGCCTTATAGGCTATGATTAAACCACTTCTGCTTTTTTTATCTACCATTACACCACCAAGAGATTTGACCCAATAGTTTGTAACAAAAAATGATGTAAACTCTTTATTTGCAATATATGCAGCCGGATAAGGTATTGTTGCACTAAGAATTGGTATATCAAAAGGTGATGTATGATTTGATGCAAACATATATGTGACTGCTGGATCAAGTTGCTTTTCAAATATTATTTCATAATTTGTTTTCGCAATTTTCAAGCATCTTTTACCCCATTTTTTCATCTCACTAAAACCAAATTTTTTAAAAAACTTAAATTTCTGTAAAATAAAACCAAAAGGGATACTCCATCCAAGCCATAATGTCACCAGAAGAATTCTTAATATTGTCCAGAAATTTCTTTCTTCAAAGGCATGTTTTAAAAAAGTAATAAGGTCAAATCCAGCTTTTTTTATCATTGCTGAATATCTTCTGCCATCTTTTTTGTTTTCACCAATCATATATTTTTACTCCAGGTAAATAACTGCTTATTCAATTAAATAAAATTATCTTTTTTAGTCAATAAATGTAAAATCTTTATTGACAAAATTGATATTCTGGCTGATTCTTATTTTAGAAAAGATGATTATGGAGCAAATTAATGGCAATATTAGCATTAAAAGTAGATAATCTCTCAATTAAATCTGGGAAAAACAATGTCTTATCAATGCTTTCTTTTAGTGTCGAAAAACAGACCATTTATGGAATTTTCGCACCAACAGGTAGTGGAAAAACAGATATATTAAAAACAATCATGGGATTAAAAAAGATAAAAAGTGGAGAAGTAGTTCTGCTGGATAAAAAAATGCCATATGCTCCGGTATTAAGATATGTTGGATATCTACCAAAGCAAAGAGAGATTTATCAATACTTAACAGTTGAAGAAAATTTAAGCTTTTTTGCAAAGACATATGGTTTAATAAAATCGCAGATTTCATGGAAAACAGATGAGCTTTTAAAAATATCTTCACTAACAAATTACAGAAAAGTTAAAGTCAAAGATCTAAATTTTGATCAGAAAGTGATTGTTTCATTTCTTTGTTCGTTAATACACTGTCCATCTTTTATAATTCTCGATGATCCTTTAAGCGGAATGTCAATCCCTCTAACACAATTTATTATTCAGCAGATATATTATCAAAAAGAACAGGGAAATACCATTTTATTTACATCATCGAATATAAATGATGCTGCAATTTGTGATAAAATTTTAATACTTTCTAAAGGCAGACAAATAATAGAAGAGTCGCCTTCTGCCATATTAAAACTTACAGGCGCAAAGAGCATGGATGAAGCAGTTTTAAGATTACAATAGTTTTTAATTTATTTATATTTTATTTAATAGATAATTAAAATGTATAATTAAAAAGGATATATTATGAAATGGTATAAAATATTTAGTCTGATTGAAAGAATACTATTAACAGCAATAAGAGATCATAAGTTTCTTTTTATAGTTATCATCTCTCCGTTTATAATTTTATTTGTTTTCTCAATTGTCTATAAGCCAGAGATTAATGAGGTAAATATAGCTATTGTAGATTTGCAGGTTGAAAAATTAAAAGAAATTAATGTATTAGATTCAATTGTAAAATATATGAATGAAAAAATTAATAAGCTTAATATAGTTAAATTTACATCAAGCGACGAAGCCAATTATTACTTTAAAAAGGGTAAAATAGATGCGATTATGATATTTCCGGAAAATCTAGATCAATCCGTTTACTTAAAGACTTTAGGAGTACCTATAGATAATCCAGCAGAAATTATCCTTATTACTGATGAAACTAACAAATTGCTATCCTCAATGATTGAAGCCGGACTTGAATCTTCAATAATAAAGCTTTCCCAATCATTTGGTATTGAGCCAGCAGTAGTTTATTCAAAAAAACCTTTTTACGAAAATAAAAATTCGAGCAATAACTACTGGGCAGCAGCAATTATTTCTTTTTCAATATTTGTACTATCTTTGATCTTTTCAATTTCATTTTTCTCAAATGAAAAAAATAGCGGGATTCTGGAAAGTATTTTGAGTTCTTCTATGAGTTCATTGCAGATAATTACCGGATATTTTATTTCATTCATTATTATTAATTTGTTTCAAATATTAATTTTGCTTTTAACATATATTTTATTCTTCAAAGGAATAATTTCCATTTCTTTTTTTTATATATTCATTTTAATGTTTCTCTTATCTTCGGCAGGAACCCTTTTAGGAATATTAATATCTTGCTATTTCAATTCATCTATAAGAAGTTTTCAGATAGCAGTTATCATCATCTTAATCTCGCTTTTATTATCAGGAATTTTCTGGCCAACATCATCTTTACCGGCAACAGGGAAAATTATATCCTATATATTCCCTACAACATTTACAATAGAAAGCATTGTTAACATATTAACAAAAAATTTTGGATTTATCAATATTTTACCAACAATTTTTATATTATTATTTTTTTGTATTATATACTACTTTTTAGCTGCTATTTTAATTAGAAAAATTTCTGATTAAATCATGACTTAAAATGCTGTTTCAAAAGAGAACTTTATATTAGAAAATATTGTTGAAAGATTTAGTAAATTAAAAGTTATATCTATTTTCCATAGTATCCCTGCTGATAGCAATTTAATATAGGGCGTTGTATATAAAGTATACAAATTATAATTTCTAAGTTCGAGTGAAGTATAAACCCCTGCAAAAAATGAATTGAATTTATCTTTATACCCTAAATCCAGTTTAATTAAAATTCCAGTATTTTCGCCTCCTGTCGATAGATCCTGTCCCAAATAACTTTCAGGTTTTGAAAAAATGACAAATGCTTCATAAAAGTTTTCTACTAAAAATTTCTGTTCAAAAAGAAGATAGATGCTTGTTAAATCAGTATAATCTGAAATATCTTCCATTCCAGCAGTTAAAAGTAAACTAAAAATCTTTTTTTCGAAAAAAAGTGACAATGCCCATCTATATTTCACAAATTCTTCTGTTCCAGCAAAGCAGCTAATTTTAAGATCTTCAAAAACTAACTCAAAAGAAATATCAAGACTGTCTAATTTAGAAGTTCCAGACATTGAAATGGTAGGTTGATAACCATATAAGCCGACTAAAAATTTATTATTTAAAAACCTGCCTATCAACGCAAGTCCATATCCAGAAATTTTATAAACTGATTCAAAAGTTCTATCAACATCAAGTGAATAATAAAAAGTATTATATGAACCACCATAACCAGCATTTTTAAAATCATTCATAAACAATGAAAAA
>JBKBTB010000299.1:0-2068 GCA_046291015.1 Exilispira sp.
AGGATTTAATTCTACTGGTAAAATAGATTCAATCAAAGGATTATCATCTGTTTTACCTATCTCCTTCGCTTCCGAAATGAAAAACAAACCAAAATTATCCTGATTAAAACCATCCACAATTTTTTTAGAAATATTTTGATCTATTTTTTTAATGGGAATTCCATCAAAAATTATCAAAGAATATTGATTTAAGTTTTTATTCTTTAGCTCGCCTAATTTAATTTTATCCACTTTGAATAAGGTTTCAAAATATCCATTAAAATTATCTTCACTGACAAATAAAACATTTTTATCAATTTGATCTGTAACTGCTATTGTAAAAGGAAAGGTAATGGTATTCACACCATTTAAAACCAGATTAAAATCAATTTTTTTTTCATCTGAATAAAAATAATTAAACTCTAAAGTATTTGCATTATTGAGAATTTCTTCTGTTAATTTCTTAAAGATTATAATATTTTTATGACCATTGACTTTTTCTATATTTATATTTTTAAAATTTTTAATATCATCTGATAATAAAATATTAACATTAATCCTTCTTTCATTAAAAAAATGCTTTGAATTTATTGCAAGTACAGGATTAAATTGAGAGTTCTTTTCTATAATAATATCAATTGGGATTCCAGTTTCTTTCTTTAATGATTGAGTAAAAAGATATTCTTCTTCAAATGGATGGTATGGTAAAATAATTTTAATCTTTTCATTCCATTTCGCCAATCCAGTACAAAATCTTATAAATTTGTAAAAATTTATGGTCCCATCATTTGTAAAATTTTTTAGTCTATCCTTTAATATTTCTATTTTAATAATATATTTTTTATCAAGTTCAATTTTAGATTCTCCATTTAAAAGAGTAAATTTATTATATTTTTGAAGCATTGAATAATAATATTCAGCCCCTAGATAATTTAAGTAGGGTATAAAATAATGAGTTTTTAAAATTCTTGAAGGTAAAATTAAGGGGGTATTAAAAAAAGATAAAATTAAAAATAGCAGTGGAAAAATAAATACAATATTTTTTTTCATCAACTTTTATTAAGTATTTCTAAAGCTTTTTTAGAAAAATTTAATAGACTGGAGGATTTATTGAGTGCAAAAAGCTCTGAAGATACCCTTTCTAACTTTTTAACAACCTCATTTTTAAATTCTGGATCTAATATTTGTTCTATTCGCTTTATCATCTCTTTTTTGTTACATCTTTTTTGCAAAAGTTCAAAAGCAATCTCCTCTCCGGCTAAAATATTACTCATACCAACATGATTGGTTTTTACAAGCATTTTTCCTATAAAAAATGTTATAGCTGAAACTTTATAGCAGATAATATGAGGAATTTTAAGTAATAATGCTTCCAATGTTGCACTTCCAGAAGCCATTAAAACAAATTTTGCATCCTTATACAAAGAATAATAGCACTTATCTAAAATTTTAATATATCTTCTATTTCCAATCTCTTTTGTTATTCTAGGCAAAAATTTATTATTAGCAACAGGAAGATAAGCATAAAGCTTATATTTTTCGTAAAGATAATCTGCTACTTCTATGAATGGTTTGAGTAAATTATCTATTTCCTGTTGTCTTGATCCAGGGAGCAAAAAATAAAATTTATCAAAATATGCATCTTCTGGAGGTTGTTCTGCCATCTTTTCTTCTAAATATTCTTTATCAAAAAATGGATGCCCATAAAAAAAAGCATTTTCTGTTAATTTTGTATACTCCTGATAATCTGCCAAAAATGGAACAAAAAAATAATCTATTGTTTTAACTAACTTTTTGCCACTGGATTTACCCCATATAGAAAGTGGTGGAGGAAAATAATAAATAGTTTTTATTCCAAGCTTTTTTAGTCTTGAAGCAAAAGGGATATTAAAACCTTGATTATCTATTAAAATTGCAAGATCCGGTCTATTTTCCTCTTTCGATATAAAATCCAGTGCTTTTTGCATAACAATAAAATGATCAAAAATATAAGGTATTGATTCAAGAAATCCAACTGACGATCTATGTGTAAAGTCAAAAATAATTTTAACATTTGCCTCTTGAAGAAATCTTCCTCCAAAACCTATAA
>JBKBTB010000058.1:0-9463 GCA_046291015.1 Exilispira sp.
GATTTTACAGAAATATCTAAAATCTTGAAAGATAATAAAAAAATATTTATTTTATCTTCCAATCCATTAAGTCTTTCAGTATTTAAGAATGCAAAAGAATGGGGTGCAGATATAGCGATTGGAGATTTACAGCCTTTTGGTATTCCTCAATATTTTGGAGGTCCTTCTGCCGGTTATATAGCTGCCAGAGAAGATTTCTTAAGAAAAATGCCTGGTAGGATCGTTGGACAAACTATAGATAGGGATGGGAAAAAAGGATTTGTTTTAACTTTACAGGCAAGAGAACAACATATAAAAAGAGAAAGAGCCACTTCAAATATTTGTTCAAACCAGGCACTGATGGCCCTGGCTTCTACAGTTTATATGAGTATTATGGGTAAAAAGGGATTAACTGAAGTGGCTAAAAGATCTATTTCTGCTTCTCATTACTTAAAAGACAGGCTTATTGAAAAAAAACTTGGGAAATTATTATTTGAAAATCCTTTTTTCAATGAGTTCGCTTTTGTATTTGAGAAAGATGCTAACAAAATTTTAAGTCATTTAAAAAATGCTGGTATTTTTGGTGGTATTTTACTGGAGCCTATTCTAGGAAAAGATTATAAAAATACAGTTTTAATTGCTGCGACAGAAAAGAGGACCAAAGAAGAAATAGATCTTTATGTTGAAACCGCTGGAGGAATTATATGACAAAACTTTTAATTGAGATTTCTAGAGAAGGAAGAATTGCTTATAATTTACCTGAAACAAAAATACCCCAGGTTTCTTTAGATTCCATTTATCCTGATAGTCTGCTTACTAAATCTAAAAGAAATTTACCAGATATCTCTGAAGTCGATGTCATAAGACATTTTACCGAGCTTTCAAGAAAAAACTTTGGTGTAGATATTGGTTTTTACCCATTGGGTTCATGCACGATGAAATACAATCCAAAAATCAATGAAGAAACTGCAAAACTTGAAGGATTTACAAATATTCATCCATTTCAGGATGAAAGTACTATTCAGGGAATTCTTGAGCTTCAATATAGATTGCTAAGTTATCTTGCAGAGATAACTGGAATGAAATGGGGCACATTGCAACCTTTTGCTGGAGCTCATGGGGAATTTACCGGTATGAAGCTTTTTAAGGCTTATTTTGATGCAAAAGGTGAGAAAAGAACAAAAGTTCTCGTTCCGGATTCTTCACATGGAACAAATCCAGCTTCAGCACACATTGCCGGTTTTGAAATAATTGAAATAAAATCTGATGAATTTGGTCTTGTTTCAATTGATGAGATAAAAAAGCATACAGGGCAAGATCTTGCTGGCTTAATGTTAACAAATCCCAATACACTTGGTTTATTTGAAAAAAATATTATTGAAATAGCCAGATTGATACATGATGCAGGTGGTCTATTATATTATGATGGAGCAAATTTCAATGCAATTTTGGGTAAAGTAAGACCCGGCGATATGAATTTTGATGTTGTTCATTTAAATTTACACAAAACCTTTTCAACTCCTCATGGTGGTGGAGGTCCAGGTGCTGGTCCAATAATGGTTAATGAAAAATTGATACCATTTTTGCCAGTTCCAGATATAATTTTTGAAAATGGAACATATAAATTATTTTATGATAAACCAAAATCTATAGGTAGAATTTCTGGATTTTATGGTAATATCGCTGTAATGGTTAGAGCTCTTACATATATTCTCGTTATGGGCCAAAAAGGACTTGTTGATATTGCTGAAAAAGCGGTATTAAATGCCAATTATTTAAGGGTAAAACTTTCGAAATTAATTAAAATTGCTTATGATGGTATTTGCAAACATGAATTTGTATTGACTGGAAAGGAAATTAAAGAACAATACAATGTTTCAACATTAGATATGGCTAAAAGAATGCTTGATTATGGTGTTCATCCACCAACAATTTATTTCCCGTTAATAGTTCCAGAAGCATTGATGATAGAGCCAACAGAAACAGAGTCCAAAGACACTCTCGATAATTTTATTTCAGTTATTGAGATGATAGTTGATGAAGCAAAAACAAATCCAGAAAATTTGCATAAGGCTCCTATGAATACTCCTGTAAAAAGATTAGATGAGGTCAAGGCAGCAAAAGACCCGGTTTTGAAATGGTAAAATTAAGGCTGTCCTGATATTTAGTGGACAGCCTTTTTTATCTTATTATCATATTTTTTACTTTCTTAATATAATAATTAATTAAAGTTTTTGAAATTTGTGCTATAATTAATAATATAAGAGTGAATTTCAAATATTTTTTAGTAAATATTTAAGGAGTATTTTCAATGAGCTTCCAGCTAGAAAATTTATTTAAGGACGGTAAAGAGGTTTTTTTTGAAAGAGGATCAATCATTTATAAAAAAGGGGATAAAATAGGTGATGATGCAATTTACTATATAAAAGATGGACTTGTAACTCTTAGAATATTTAAAAAAAATGGTGATAAAATAAAAGTTTATAGACAGAGAGGGGAAATTTTTGGAATAGATGAATCAATAGTTTTAAAGGAAAGAATAGTCGATGCAATAGCAGAAGAAAATACTATAGTTTATATATGGAATAAAAGTGATTTTTTCATCAATATTTCTATAAATTGGGAACTTTCTCTTTATTCGATAAAATCACTTTCTTCTTTTTTAAGAATTTTAAACTCTGAATTTCTCGATCAAAAAACTTTTTCCTTTTAGTTATTAACAAAAAAATATAAATTATATAACTTAATAAAATTTCAGGGAAAGATCATGAGTAAATTGACAGAAGATTTTATAAAATTTGGATTTGAAGGAGAAAAGGCTATTACAGATAGTTTTATAGAAAAATATTCCATCAAATTTCCAAAAAATAAGATAATTATTCAAGAAGGTGAAAGATCGACTGATGTATATTATATCCTTCAAGGTTCTGTTTATGTAACAAAAAAAATGCATGACACATTTAAAGTCTTAACTTATCTTGATAAAGGAGATATTTTTGGAGAGATGGGCGTTCTTGAAGAAACTATAAGATCTGCAACAATAATCACAAGGGAAGATTCTATATTTTTAAAATTTTCAAAAGAAGAATTCAAAGAAATACTCAAGATTCATCCAAGATGGATTGATAAAATAATTCAAGATATGTCTGAAAGAATAATCACAATGATTCAAAAGTTATAAGTTTTATAAATTGAAAATATTATAAAAAGATTTATCTAATCTAAAAATTTCAAAAAAAAATCTTTAAATAATTTAAATTTTAAATTTAATTCATTTGTGGAGGAATTATGTCAAATAATAAGTCTTTTGATTTTAAATATAATCCATTTGAGTTTGAGCAGCAAATATATGATTTCTGGGAAAAAAATAATGTATTTAAGGTTGATATAAACAAAAAGAAGGAAAAATTTGTAATTCCAATGCCACCTCCTAATGTCACTGGTGTCCTTCATATGGGGCATGCTCTTCAGGATTCAATCCAGGATTTATATATTAGATATAAGAAGATGAAGGGATATAATGTTTTCTGGATACCAGGAAAAGATCATGCGGGTATAGCAACGCAAAATGTGGTGGAAAAAATAATTCGAAAGGAGGGTTTGACAAAAGAAAAGCTTGGTAGAGAGAAATTTTTAGAAAGGGTATGGGAATTTGTCGAAGAGCATAAGAATCATATATCAAAACAAAAAAAATATTTGGGTGATAGCTGTGATTGGTCTAAAGAAAAATTTACTCTTGATGAAGATATGTCAAAAGCTGTAATACATGCTTTTGTAGAACTTTATAATAAGGGATTTATCTTTAAGGGAAAATATATAGTTAACTGGTGTCCAAGATGTCAGACTGCTATTTCAGATGAGGAAGTTGAATCAAAAGAAGAAGATTCCAATCTCTGGTATATAAAATATCCTTTAGTCGATAAAAGCGGTTATATTGTAGTTGCCACGACAAGACCAGAGACAATGCTTGGCGATACTGCTGTAGCAGTTAATCCAAATGATGAAAGATATAAGGGATTTGCTGGAAAGGAAGTGATTTTGCCACTTACAAATAGACGAATACCTATTATTGAAGATAATTATGTTGATCCATCATTTGGAACTGGTGCGGTTAAAATTACCCCGGCTCATGATCCCAATGATTATGAAGTTGCTAAAAGGCATAATCTTCCATTTATTTATGTTATAGATAATAAAGGGAATATGACTGAAAATGTACCAAAGCAATTTATTAATCTAGAAAGATATAAATGTAGAGAAAAAATTATATATCAGCTTGAACAAGATGGATTTCTAATTAAAACTGAGCCATACAAACATTCGGTTGGGCATTGCGAAAGATGTGACACAACTATTGAACCTATGCTTTCGGATCAATGGTTTGTAAGACTAAAAGAATTGTCTTATCAGGCAAGAAAATATATTGAGGATGGTACAATTAGAATTTATCCACAAAAATGGGAAAAAATTTATTTTGATTGGGTAGATAATTTAAAGGATTGGTGTATATCAAGACAACTTTGGTGGGGGCATAGAATACCAGTTTATTATTGTGATGAATGCGGGAATCTTATGGTCTCAGAAACAAAGGTTTTAAGCTGCACAAAATGTGGAAGTAGCTATATTCATCAAGATGAAGATGTACTGGATACATGGTTTTCATCATGGTTATGGCCTTTTTCAACATTAGGATGGCCTATTAAAAATGAAATGCTGGAATATTTTTATCCAACCGATCTATTGGTATCAGGGTATGATATTCTGTTTTTCTGGGTAATTAAAATGATTATCGCTGGTTCAACATTTTTAAATAAACCACCATTTTATAATATTTATTTAACACCACTTATAAGAGATAAATATGGAAGAAAAATGTCTAAATCTCTTGGGAATGGCATAGATCCAATAGATATTGTTAAACAATATGGAGCAGATGCATTAAGATTTACACTTGTATATCTTTCTACTGATGGGCAGGATATTAACCTTGATCCAATTAAATTTGAAATGGGAAGAAATTTCGCAAATAAACTATGGAATGCTTTTAGATTTGCATATACTTATATTGAACAAGCAGATGAAAAAGAAATAGATTTCAATAAATTGGATTTATATGACAGATGGATATTATCAAGATTAAATAGTCTGATCAAGCAACTTGATAGATATTACAATACTTATAAGATTCAATTTATAGCACAGTATATCTATAATTTCATCTGGCATGATTTTTGTGATTGGTATATTGAAAGCTGCAAACCATTTTTAACTGGTTTAGATATCCAATTGAAAAATAAAAAAGCCAATATGTTGAAGTATTTGATCGATAAAGTATTAAAAATTGTACATCCATTAATGCCTTTTATATCTGAGAAATTATATCAATCATTAAGCTCAAATTCAGGGAAAATATTGGCAAATGAAAAATATCCAGAATATGAAGAAAGATTCATCGATGAAAAAGCAACTGAAGATTTTTTATTTATAGAACAATTGATTACAAATATTAGAACTATAAAAGCAGAATTAAATCTACATACAAATAAAAATCTTGTTTTCTTGATTAAAACTATGGATTTTAGTGAAAGAAATTTAATTTTACAGGAAAAAAACATAATAAAATTTTTAGCTCAAATTGAAGATATTCAATTTATTGAAAATGAACCAGAAAGAAAGTTCTCTGCATCTATTGTCAAAAATAGTTCAATATACCTTTTAATTGAGGGGCTGGTAGATATTGATAAAGAGATTGAAAGACTTAAAAAAGAAATTGGAAAAATCAGTTTGAAAAGAGAAAAACTACTGGCTAAACTCAATTCCAGAGATTTTAATGAAAAAGCTAAGCCAGAAATAATTGAAAGAACAAAAAATGAACTTACCGAATCTGAATCAAAATTGATTGAACTTGAAGAAAAACTAAAAGTTATTGAAGGGTAAAAATAATTAAAGGATAAATTTTTTAAAAATATAAATTTTAAATGATTTGACAGGAGATAATATGAAAATTCAAAATCTTTTTGGGATGAGAATAAAAGAGGATCCAAAAGATGCAGAGTTAATATCTCATAAATTATTGGTCAGGGCTGGATACTTACGCCAGAATGCAACTGGAATATATTCATATCTTCCTCTTTTACAAAGAGTATTGCTAAAAATAACTGAAATTATTAGAGAAGAGATGAATGCAATTGATGGACAGGAGATACTGATGCCTTTAGCACAACCAAGGGAGATGTGGGAAAAAACCGGAAGATATCAGACTATAAAGGACGAACTGCTCAGATTTTCTGATAGATGGGAAAAAGAGATGGTTCTGGCAATGACTCATGAAGAAGCGGTATCATTTCTGGCAAAAACAGAACTTTCATCATATAAACAACTTCCTGTAATGGTATATCAGATTCAATTAAAATTTAGGGATGAACCAAGATGCAGAGGTGGAATAATCAGGGTTAGAGAATTTACAATGAAAGATGGTTATTCTTTTCATAGAGATGAAGAATCCTTAAAAAAATATTATGATAAAGTTTACAATGCATATGAAAAAATTTTTAAAAGAGCAGGGTTAAGAAATTTTATAGCTGTTCAAGCAGATCCTGGAATGATGGGAGGAAGGATATCACATGAATTTATGCTCTTAGTTCCATCCGGGGAGGATACAATAGTATATTGTGATTCGTGTGGTTATAAGGCAAATAAAGAGGTGGCAACTTCAGTAATTGAAAGATACAAAGAAGATTTAAAAGAATTAAAATTAGTTGAAACTCCACAAAAAAAGACAATTGAAGAAGTCGCAAATTTCCTTGGATATCCTGAAAATAAAACTGTTAAAGCTGTTTTTTATGCGGATGATAAAGGTAAATTATATCTTGTATTGATTAGAGGGGATAGGGAAGTCAATGAAACAAGATTAAAAAAACTTATTAATACAACATATTTGAGATTTGCAGATGAAAATGAGATATTTAGCTGTGGTGCCGTACCTGGTTACGCTTCATGTCTTGGAGTAAAAAAAGATCTTAATATTTATGTAGATAAAACAGTTTTAGAATCAAACAATTTGGTTGCAGGTGCAAATAAGGAAGGATATCATTATATTAATTTTAATTTTGAAAGGGATGTTGATATTAAATCTTACACTAATATTCATATAGAAAGTTTTTCAGAAGTCTTAGAGGGAGATCTCTGTCCTGATTGTAATTCGAAATTAAAGGTTACAAGGGGAATAGAGATAGGTAATATCTTTCAGCTTGGAGATAAATATACAAGGGCTTATGATGTTAAGGTTTTAGATGAAAATGGTAAGGCTTTCTATCCAGTTATGGGATGTTATGGTATTGGAGTTGGAAGGCTTGCAGGAAGCATAGTAGAGGAATCTTATGATGATAAGGGTATTATATGGCCAATAACTGTTGCCCCTTTTGAAATTCATATTGTAGCTTTAAATCAGAAAAATCCAGTTGTTTATCAAAAAGCAAATCAGCTATATGATGAATTGATTGAGAATAATTTTGAAGTATTGCTTGATGATAGGGAAGAATCTGCTGGTGTTAAATTTGCCGATGCAGACTTAATAGGTATCCCATTTCAAATTATCATTTCACCAAAACTGATAGAAAAAGATCAATATGAAATAAAAATTAGAAAAACAGGTGAAAAGATTATAGTTGATAAAGACAAATTAATTCAAACAATTGGCAAAATGATAAATGAAGAATATTTAAAATACCAGGTTAAATGATCACTAATTTCTTGAATTTGAATATTTTATTGCTCTACTCGATAATGAAAAGCTTTTTCTATGAATTATAGATAAACCAGAATTCATTATTTCATTAATATGGCTTTTTGTTCCATATCCTTTATGCTTATAAAATGAGTATTTCGGAAAAAATTTTGAAATTTCCTTCATATATTTGTCTCTTTCAACTTTTGCAACAATTGAAGCAGCAGATACAGCGGTTATTTTCTGGTCAGCTTTTACAATGCAGCATGAATCTTTTTGTTTTATGGGATCAATACATCCATCAATTATTGTAACAATATCAAGATCCGGGAATAATTGTTTTACATCATTATATAGATGATTCATAAGAAGATATACTGCCTTTGCTATTCCTATATTATCAATTACAGGGTTTGATAAAAAATAAAAATTATACCAGATTGCATCTTTTTTTATGATAGAATAGGCTAATTCTCTATTTGCAGGACTTAATTTTTTAGAATCAATAATTAAACTATTTGAATATATATCATCAAATAAAACAGCAGCAACATAAACAGGCCCGGCAAGGCAACCTCTTCCAGCCTCATCGATTCCCAAAATATATTTCTTTTTTTTCATCAGTATTAATCTTAATATTTTTTGTTATTTTTGGTAAGAACTTTAGAATTTATTGATAATTTTAAATCTTAAAATCTTAATAGTTATTTTATATCAAATTATTAAAAATTATTCAATAAAATAAATATCAATTAAGCCATAAATTAATAAATTTTTAATCTTGTATTGCAATAATTCTTTACTTTTTTTCAATTATTTTAGCAATTAGCTTATCATTTTCTTTTCCATAAATATAAACAGGAAGATAATCCCCTTTTTTATAATAATTAAATTTATCATATAAAAATGATTTTATTAAAATATTATGATAGCTTCTACCTAAAATTATATATTTATCAATTGTTTTTTCAATTTTCTCAATAATAAAATAATCCTTTTTACCAATGAATGAATTTATATATTTATTTTTGTTGTTTTTAACAATTTTATTTAATCTTTCAATATAATATGACTTTTCTTTTGGGCTTAAAGTTTCCTTCATTTTATATGCTTCAGTGCCATATCTTTTTGAAAAAGGGAAAAGATGAAGGTGGTGAAAACTAACATTTAATACGACTTTTAAGGTTTCCATAATTGTTTTTTCATTTTCTTGCGGGAAACCAACAATGATATCTGTGGATAAAAAAGAATCAGGTCTATTATCTTTTAATTTATTAATTATATCAATGTATTCATTAACTTTATATTTTCTATTCATAAGTGATAATATAAAATCTGATCCAGATTGTAAAGGAAGGTGAAAATAAGGTTTTATATTTGGCTGTTTTATAATATTAAAAAATTCGTTATCTAAATTGTTAATTTCAATTGAAGATAGTTGAAATATAAGATTTGGGAAAATTTTTATTAAATTTTTTAATAGAGTTGAAAAGTTAATATTATAATAATTATATTTTGCGATATTAATTCCTGTTAAAACAACTTCATTAAAACCAGCATCTGTTATCCTGTATAATGAATCAATAATTTTATCATAACTTAAAGATACTTCTTCTCCTCTAACTATATGAACTTTACAATAGGTGCAATTATTATTGCAACCATCTTGAATTTTGAGAAAAGCCCTGCTATGAAAACTTTTATCCAGAGCAGGGTTTAAAAATCTGTTTTTCTCATTTTCTTCAATTTTATCTATTA
>JBKBTB010000300.1:0-2056 GCA_046291015.1 Exilispira sp.
GCACATGTATATGCAAAACCTTTCAGGTATTCATCAAGATTATTATAAGATTTTTTAAAAACAAGTTCCTCTAATCCTTCTTTAGTATAGGAAGGCAGTTCTATTCTTTGCTGCTTTGCTAATTCGATAAGTGTTATAATTCTAAGAGAACCATCTAAATGAAGATGTAAGTCTGTTTTTGGTATTTTTCGAATAAATTCATCATTATACCATTTCATAAAAAGCCTCCATGTAAATTATTAAATTAATCTTAATATACTATATTTCTTTTACATTTTTGATATTTTTAATATTTTTTTGGTTAATCTTAATATATTATCTTAATACAATCTTGATCAAAAATCTTTTTAATAAACCGAGGATAAGCAATCAATAAAGGATTTTACTCTTAAAAAAAATAAAAATGCAATGCTCTTATCCCAATCATTTTCAGCAATACGGGGAAAAGTTAAATAAAGTAAAGTAAAAACAGCTGGTTGAGATGATTGAAGCAAAAATGATTCTATCAAAGATCTATTTAATTTTTCACCATCAGCCATAGCCATAAATTCATCTTTGTTTTTTTCAAGCATCTTTTGATAAAATTCAGTTGATATTGATCTATTTAAAGGTGATTGTCTGGCTATTGCAAAGAAAGCAAGCACTGCATTTTCTGCAGATGTAAGTAGCTTTTTAAATATTTCATCCGTGGGTTCATGAAATTGTAAACTATTTAAAGATTCAAAGAAATATGAAGATGCTGGATGAGTTTTATATAGATTATCCAGTAATATCTTCTTATCTTTTTCAATCATAAAAGCGACTTCCGAGATTTTATCCATAAATTCCTGTTGATTGACTTTTCGCATAATTTGAGCCTTTTATAAACTATACTTTAATTGACATTTTATCTTTTAAATGAACTATTTGAAAAAAAGTAAAAACTTATTTAATTAATTGTCAATATTTCTAATATTTATTAGAAAAAATCATGATATTAAATGATAAATGAAAATGTCATAATAAATGATATTGTTATAGAAAACAAGTAAGTGATAAATTAAAGAGAGTGATGGATGAAAAAAATTAATTTATTGAATAAAGATAAAAAACCATTACTTTTGGTAGATAATATTTGTTTTTCATATTCAAAAGAGGATAAAACTCTCTTTTCCAATTTTTTTTTAAGAATAGAAGAAAATGATTTTATTTCTATTGTTGGTCCAAATGGAAGTGGTAAAACAACGATTTTAAAACTTCTTATAAAAGAATTTTTACCGGATAATGGTTTTATTTATTTAAAATCAAAAGACTTAAAACACTGGAAAAGAAAAGATTTAGCAAAAGAAATATCCTATTTACCTCAAAAAATACCTTCAGAAATTAATATTAATGTTCTTGATTATGTGGTAATGGGTAGATACCCACATAAAGAGCTTCTGGAAGATTATAATGCAGAGGATTACGATATTGCTTTAAATTATCTTAAAAAACTGGATATAATCGATATTAAGAATAAGAATTTTTCATTTCTTTCTGGTGGTGAGCAACGAATAGTTATGCTAGCTCAGGCTCTTACAAGTGAAAGCAGTATACTTCTTCTTGATGAACCAGATTCATTTTTAGATATAGCACATAAAAAAGAGTTTTATCAAATATTGAATTATCTGAATGAAGAGGAAAATAAGACAATTATAACCATTTCTCATGATTTACAGCTAGCTTTTTCTTATTCAAAAAAAATTTGTGGTATTAAAAATGGTACTATTATTTTTATAGAAGAAGCAAAAAATATTTATGACAGGATGATCTCAGAACTTTTTGGAACTAATATAAATATATACAAAAATAAAGATAAAATGGCAATAGTCTATTGAATTATAGTTGATTTTAATGATTAAGATTTGATTAAAATAAAAAAGTGATGACATTTATATTTGCAATATATAATATCCAGTAAAATAAATTAAATATCAGTATATAGTGATTCTATTACTTCTTTTTCTACCTAAATAAATCCAAACCTAATAATTAATAGAATAATATAACTTAATTTATTTAATATTTATAACTTAAT
>JBKBTB010000301.1:0-2056 GCA_046291015.1 Exilispira sp.
AAAAATAATGTTAATTTACTTCTTTTTTCAAGAAATATTGAAAAATTGAAAGATCAATTTATAAGCTGGGAAAATGAGTATAATATTAAAATTGAATTTCATAATTTAGATGTTCGAAACTTAAAGGAAATAAATAATATTTTTTCAAAATTAGATAAATACTGGTATGATATAGATATTTTGATAAATAATGCAGGGCTTGCCTTAGGTCTGGAACCTATTGAAACTCAAGCTGAAGATGATTGGGATATAATGATAGATACAAATATAAAAGGATTACTTTATATAAGTAAAAAAATAATAACCCTTATGAAAAAAAATAATAAAGGTCATATAGTAAATATTGGTTCTATAGCTGGAGTCTGGACCTATGCAAATGGTGTTGTTTATTGTGCAACAAAAGCTGCTGTTAAAACAATATCTGAAGGACTTAGAATAGAACTTGTTGATACTCCAATAAAAGTGACTAATATTCAACCCGGTCTTGTTGAAACTAATTTTAGTATAACAAGATTTAAAGGAGATGAAGATAGAGCAAAAAAAGTTTATAATGGTATTGTTCCTCTTACGGGTGAAGATATAGCCGAAATTATATTTTTTGTTTGTAATACAAAAGATCATGTTCAAATATCAGAACTTACAGTTATGCCGGTAAATCAAGCTACATCAACTGTTGTATATAGAAAAAATAATTAAAAAAATTAATAAATCTTTATATAATTTTACTCTTCACTTATTAATGGAACAAATCTAACAGGTATTATTTCTTCTTTAATAATTTGCCCATTAACTTTTTTTATTTTAAACAAATTTTGTATATAATCGCCTTCTGGAGCAACAAGTATACCTTTTTCACCAAGCTGATTATAAAAAGTTGATGGAATTTTTCTGGGGCATGCTGTTAAAATTATTCTATCGTATGGAGCATAATCTGGAAGGCCATGATAACCATTTGAATGAAAAAATTTAATATTATCAAAATTAAGCTTACCCAATGCCATTTTGGCAATTTCTAATAATTCAACAATCCTTTCAACAGTATAAACTTCTCTGGCTAATTTTGCAAGAATTGCAGTCTGATATCCTGAACCAGTTCCTATTTCAAGAACTCTTTCTTCTCCATTAAGTTCAAGTAATTCAGTCATTAACGCAACAATGTAGGGTTGGGATATTGTTTGTCCATATCCTATAGACACCGGCGAATCTTCATATGCTAGATGTTGATATTTTTGAGCAATGAAAAGCTTTCTATCAATAGTTTTAAATACCTCAATGATTTTTGGATTATTAATTCCTCTCTTAACAATCTGGAATTCAACCATATTGTTTAAGTTATTATTTTCAATTTCCATAATCTACTGTTTTATAAAATTTTTTTATCTTTTATTCATTAAATATTCTATTTCATCTGGCTCAATTGGAATATTTTTCATAAGATTAATATTACCATCTTCTGTAATTAAAATATTATCCTCAAGTCTTATACCAATTCCTTCCTCTTTTATATAAATGCCAGGCTCACAGGTAAAAACCATACCCTTTTGTATTACTGAATCCTGCTGTCCGACATCATGAACATCAAGCCCTAAGAAATGAGAAACACCATGTGGAAAATACTTTTTTATGATTTGCCTTCTTGTTTCATCATTTTTAGATTCTTCGATATTCATAAGATTTAAATTTATTAATTGTTCTCCAATAGCTTCTTCGGTAAATTGCTGAATTTCTTTTAATTTTTTACCTGGTTTTAATTCATCGATTGTTTTCTTAAGAACCTGCAGAACAGATAAATATACCTGTCTTTGTCTTTTTGAAAATTTTCCATTGATAGGAATGGTTCTGGTCATGTCTGCATTATAATAAGCAAATGATGCTCCTACATCTAAAAGAAGAAGATCGTTATCTTTACAAATTTCATCATTTTTTTCATAATGAAGAACACAAGCTTGAGAACCACTTGCTATAATTGGATTATATGCAAACCTCGCACCATTTTTTATAAATTCATGCGCGAATTCTGCTTCAATTTCGTATTCATAAACACCGGGTTTAACAA
>JBKBTB010000059.1:0-9422 GCA_046291015.1 Exilispira sp.
ACTGGAATTAATAGTAGATAAACATCCAGTATTATTAAATAGAGCGCCAACTCTTCATAGGCTTGGATTTCAAGCTTTTGAACCAAAATTGATAGAAGGTTCTGCCATCCAGCTTCCACCTTTAGTATGTCATGCATACAATGCGGATTTTGATGGTGACCAGATGGCTATTCATATTCCACTTTCAATTGAAGCTCAAATTGAATGCTGGATATTGATGCTATCTGCAAAAAATTTACTTGATCCAGCAAATGGAACACCTATTTCATGGCCTACAAAGGATATGGTTTTAGGTATATTCTATTTAACTAAAGAAGATCCAAGAATAAAAAGAGAGAAACTCAAATATTTCAGTTCACTTGAAGAAATAGAGTATGCATTGCAATACAATGAAATAAGGTATAATGAAAAAATTTTATTTAATTATAAAGAACAATGGATTAATACAACAGCTGGAAGAGTAATTTTTAATAACATCCTTCCTCCATCTATTCCTTTTATTAATGAAGCAATGTCAGAAAAAAAATTAAAAAGCTTAATTTCAAAAATTATTGTTCAAGAAGGTATTTTTGCTGCAGGCGATACTCTTGATAAAATTAAAGAGCTTGGTTTTTATTATGCAACAAGATTTGGTTCAACTATTTCTGTATCAGATATAATAATACCAGAAGAAAAGCATAAGATCATAGAATCAACAGAAGAAACAGTAAAAAGGTATCAAATTGGAAAACAAAATGGTACTATTACTGAAGAAGAAAGATATAATGAAGTAATTAAGCTCTGGGATAATGCAAAGAAAAAAATTCAGCAGAAACTTAAAAATGTTATAGAAAAATACGAAAGTGGTATAAATCCATTAAATATGATTGTTGAATCCGGAGCAAGGGGAAACATAACCCAGGTTGTTCAGCTTGCAGGAATGAGAGGTAACATGTCAACTCCATCGGGAAAAATCATAGATATTCCTATCAAATCAAATTTTAAGGAGGGTTTATCTGTATTTGAGTATTTCATAAGTACTCATGGTGCAAGAAAGGGGTTGACAGATACTGCATTGAAAACAGCAGATGCTGGATATCTGACCAGAAAACTTGTTGATATAGCCCAGGATGTTGTAATTACCGAAGAAGATTGTGGTACAATTAATGGTATTTATGTTGAAAACATTAAGGAAGGGGATGAGATAAAAGTACCTCTATCGCAAAGAATAACTGGTAGATTTAGTCAGGAAAAAATATATCATCCTATTACAAATGAATTAATTCTTGATGTAAATGAGTACATAAATGAAGATAAGGCTTTACTTATCGAGAGATTGGGTATCAAAAAAATTAAGATAAGATCTGTTCTTACATGTGAATCAAGATATGGAGTTTGTGTTAAGTGCTATGGTCAAAATCTTGCTACTGGTTCAATTGTAGATATTGGTGAATCTGTTGGTATAATAGCTGCCCAATCTATTGGTCAACCTGGAACACAGTTAACAATGAGAACATTCCATATAGGTGGTATTGCTTCAGCTGGAGAAGGATTAGAATCTGAAAGAAAATTTAAAAATCCAGTATTCATCGAAAAAATACTTGGAACAACTTTTGAAAATAAAAATGATAATTGTATCTCTTTCTTAAGAGATGGACAGATAATTATTAGAGAAATATATAAAAATATTACAAATGCATGTGCAAGTAAAGTCGAAGTAACTGATCAGGCTAAGGTAATTACGGATACAATTTTAGGTTATGATGAAAACAATAAAGTAGTAAAATCAAATTATATTGGCATTGTAAAGAAAGTGGGACATCATCTATATTTGATGGGTGATGAAATTTCTATTGATGCAAGAACTGGTAGTTTATTTTATGGAAAAGAAGGTGAAATATTCCCGGCCGATGAATTGTTATTGCGCACAGATACTCACAACGACATAACACTTGCAGAACATGATGGAATTGTAAAATTTGAAAATGTAATACTCAATGTAAATGCCAAATTAATTGAAGGTGGTTTATTAAAAGTATCTCAACTATTAAACGACAAAAGACAGCCCAAATTATATATTTGTGATATAAATAATCCAGAGAATATTCTTACCACTTATCATTTGCAATCAAAATCCATTATTATGGTAAAAGATGGAGAAAAGATTAGTGTTGGAGATACCATTATAAAGCTACCTAAGGAAAAAACAACTCAGGAAGATATTGTATCTGGTCTTCCAAAAGTAACATCATTATTTGAAGCAAGAAAGCCAAAGAAAAAAGCAATTCTTGCTCAGGTAGATGGAATTGTAAAATATGGTGAATCTAAAAGGACAAAAAAAGTTATAATTATTGAAGATGATTTTGGCAAATTATATGAGCATTTAATACCTGGATTTATGAATGTTAAAGTTAGAGAAGGGGATAAAGTTAGAGCTGGTACACCTTTAACAGATGGAGAACCAGATCCTTACGATGTTCTTTCAATAAATGGAATATTTGAATTCTCTGCCTATCTTTTGAATGAAATACAAAAGGTATATAGAGAGCAGGGGGTTAATATTAATGATAAACATATTGCTATTATTGTTAGACAGATGACAAAAAAAGTTACAATTGAAGAGGTTGGTGATACAAATTTTGTTTTAAAACAGATTGTAGATAGAGAAGAATTTTTTGAGGTAAATGAAAAAGTCATTAAAGAAGGTGGAGTCCCGGCTAAAGCTTCGCCGGCTTTAGAAGGTATTAAAAAAGCGGCTTTAGGAAGGTCTTTTTTATCTTCTGCATCTTTCCAAGAAACCACTAAAGTGTTGACAAATGCAGCTATTAGAGGTGAAACAGATTACTTAAGGGGTTTAAAAGAAAATGTTATTATTGGTCAAAGGATACCGGCAGGAACTGGAATAAAGAATTATAAAAATATAAAAATTTATGAAAAGAAAAAGGGAGATATAGAATTCAATATAGATGATATTTTTCAAACATCTGTTTTTAAAAGCTTTTTTCCAGAATCAAACAAATTTGGTTAATACTTGACATAGTTAAAATATTTGTTATTAATTTAGTCCATGTGCAAAGGAGATGATAAAAATGCCTACTATTAGTCAGTTAATTAGAAAAGGAAGAGAAAAAGTTACTTATAAATCTAAATCTGTTGCTTTAACAAGATGTCCACAGAGAAAAGGTGTTTGTACAAGAGTTTTTACTATGACACCAAAGAAACCTAACTCTGCTTTAAGAAAAGTTGCAAGAGTAAGACTTACAAATGGTTATGAGGTTACCGCATATATTCCTGGTGAAGGCCATAATCTTCAAGAGCATTCAGTAGTTTTGATTAGAGGAGGAAGGGTAAAGGATTTGCCAGGTGTTAGATATCATATAATTAGAGGTGCTTTAGATACTCTTGGTGTTGAAAATAGAAAAAGTTCTCGATCCAAGTATGGTGCTAAAAATACAAAGAAATCGTAGTTTTAATTACAGGAGATTTGTTTATGAGCAGAAAGAAAAAAAGGATAGAAAGACCATTAAGATATGATTTTAAGTATAAAAATAGTGAAGTATCTAAATTTATAAACTACTTGATGTGGGATGGTAAAAAAACAGTGGCTCAAGCTGTTCTATATGATTCACTGGATTTAATTAGAGAAAGATTAAACGAAGATCCTGTTAATGTACTGCATCAAGCATTAGAAAATGTCAAGCCAATTGTTGAAGTTAGATCCAGAAGAATTGGCGGGTCCACATACCAGATTCCGGTTGAGGTCCCAGCTTACAGACAATTTTATCTTGCATGTCACTGGTTAATCACATTTGCAAGATCCAGAAGTGGTAAAAGTATGGCTGAAAAACTTGCAAATGAGATAATTGATGCGTATAAAAATCAGGGTTCATCTATTAAGAAAAAAGAAGATACACATAAAATGGCAGAAGCAAATAGAGCTTTTGCTCATTTAAGATGGTAATTTATTATCGATTGCGTGCGCTAGGAAATAGATTGATAAATTCTATCTATTAATAACAATCTATATCTAAAACTTAATTTCATTTGTGGTTAAGTTTATATCCTATCACGCTTTCTTTAATTTAATATATATTTATAAATTCAATGTATTGAATTATCAATTTTTTTGCTTCTTTATTTTTATAAATTTTTTAAGGTATAAAAATGGGTGAGAGAATTGCATTAGAAAAATATAGAAATATCGGTATTATGGCTCATATTGATGCTGGCAAGACTACAACTACAGAACGAATTTTGTATTATACCGGTAAAACTTATAAGATTGGGGAAGTACATGATGGCGCAGCAGAAATGGATTGGATGATTCAGGAGAAGGAAAGAGGTATTACCATTACTTCTGCGGCAACAACTACTTTCTGGATGGATCACAGAATAAACATTATCGATACACCGGGTCATGTCGATTTTACGGCAGAGGTTGAAAGATCTTTAAGAGTTCTTGATGGAGCATTAGCGGTATTTTGTGCTGTTGGAGGGGTTGAGCCTCAAAGTGAGACAGTCTGGCGACAGGCAAATAAATATAAGGTTCCAAGACTTATTTATGTCAACAAAATGGATAGGGTTGGTGCAAATTTTTTTGGTGTTCGCGATCAGGTTATAGAAAAATTGGGCGCAAAACCTGTTATAATTCAGCTTCCTGTTGGCAGTGAGTCAAATTTTAAAGGGGTTATAGATCTTGTTAAAATGAGAGCATTTATCTGGCAATCATATGAAAGTAATGCTTCTTTTGACGAAGTAGAAATTCCAGATGAATATAAAGATCTTGCCAAAGAATATAGAGAGATTATGCTTGATTCAATATGTGAACAGGATGATAAAGTTCTTGAAAAGTATTTATCTGGAGAAGAACTTACTGAAGAAGAAATACGAATGTGTATTAGAAAGGGAACGATTTCAATGGATTTTTATCCGATGATTTGCGGTTCTTCTTTTAAAAATGTTGGTGTACAGAAGATGCTTGATTCAATAGTATATTATCTTCCTTCTCCTTTAGATATAGCTGATATTGAAGGTGTTCATCCTAAAACAAGAGAAACTATTAAAAGAAAATCAAGTGAATCAGAACCATTTTCCGGACTTGCTTTTAAGATTATGAGTGATCCCTATATAGGTAAATTAACATTTTTAAGAATATATTCAGGAAAAATTACTCAAGGTGATGAGGTATACAATTCTTCCAAAGAGAAAAATGAAAGAATAGGAAGAATAGTATTGATGCATGCAAATAAAAAAGAAGAGATAAAAGAAGCTTCTGCGGGAGATATTGTTGGTTTAATTGGTTTAAAAAATACTCAAACAGGGGATACTCTTTGTTTACATAATGCTCCTATAATATTAGAATCGATGGATTTCCCCGATCCAGTGATTTCGGTTGCTATTGAGCCTAAAACCAAAGCCGAATATGATAAACTTTCAATTGCATTAGGTAAATTAGCGGAAGAAGATCCTACTTTTAAGATAAATGTAAATGAAGAAACAGGGCAAACAATTATTAGAGGAATGGGTGAGTTACATCTTGAAATAATTGTTGACAGAATAAAAAGAGAGTATAAAGTGGAAGCGAACATAGGTGCACCCCAGGTTGCTTACCGTGAAACGATCAAAAAGAAAATTAAATCTGAAGGTAAATATATAAGAC
Organism: Exilispira sp.; assembly: GCA_046291015.1. Classification (GTDB taxonomy): domain Bacteria; phylum Spirochaetota; class JAAYUW01; order JAAYUW01; family JAAYUW01; genus Exilispira. The sequence continues at coordinate 5,639 of JBKBTB010000059.1, forward strand.
AATCTGGCGGTAAAGGGCAATATGGTCATGTTATTATTGAAGTTGAACCTTTAGAAAGAGGTAAAGGATTCGAGTTTGTAGATAAGATAGTTGCAGGAAGAATTCCTAAAGAGTTTATTCCTTCTGTAAAAAAAGGAATTGAATCAGCTATTGATAATGGCGTTTTAGGTAACTTTCCGGTGACAGATATTAGAGTTAGCTTGCTTGATGGTTCTTATCATGAAGTTGATTCATCGGATCTTGCATTCCAGATTGCAGCCTCAATGGCTTTTAAAAATGCTTGCAAGGATGCGGATCCTATTCTTCTTGAACCAATAATGGCACTTGAAGTCATTATACCAGAAGAATACCTCGGTGAAGTTATGGGTGACCTTAACAGCCGAAGAGGTAAGATTCATGGTATGATAGATTCAGTTAGTGGTAAAATAATCAAATCTGAAGTGCCATTAAGTTCAATGTTCGGTTATGCGACAGTCTTAAGATCAAAAACACAGGGAAGAGGAACTTATACTATGATGTTAAGTCGATATAGTGAGGTTCCGCAATCCATATTAAAAGAAATATTAAAATAATTTTTCTTATTTTATTACAAGTAAGAAATATTTGGGGAGTTGCAAAGACAATGCTATTGTCTTTTTAAATAAAAATGTTATTGATTTTTATCAACCACAGATAGACTCTAAAATAGGTTGATAGATGGCTTTTTATTATTTTAGGAGGAAATAAAAATGGCAAAGGAAAAGTTTAATCGAACAAAACCACACATGAATGTTGGTACAATAGGACATGTCGACCATGGTAAGACAACTCTTACCTCAGCAATTACAAGATATTGTGCTGCTCTGGGAAGAGCTATTGCAAAAAAATATGATGAAATCGACAATGCTCCAGAAGAAAAAGCAAGAGGTATTACCATTAATACACAGCATGTCGAGTATGAAAGTGAAAAGAGACACTATGCTCATATTGACTGTCCGGGACATGCCGACTACATCAAAAACATGATTACAGGTGCCGCACAGATGGATGGAGCTATTCTTTTAGTTTCTGCAAATGAAGGTCCGGAAGCTCAAACTAGAGAGCATATCCTTCTTGCAAGACAGGTAAATGTTCCTTCTATAATTGTTTTTCTCAATAAAGTAGATATGGTTCCAGATCCAGAACTAGTAGACCTGGCTGAGGAAGAAACAAGAGAACTTCTTACAAAATATGGATTTCCTGGAAAAGAGATTCCGGTTATTAGAGGTTCTGCATTAAAAGCCATGCAATATGAAGGAAATGATGTAAATTCAGAAGAATGGAAACCTGTTGCAGCTTTATTAAAAGCTATGGATGATTATTTCCCTGATCCAGTTAGGGACCTTGATAAACCTTTCTTGATGCCTATCGAAGATATATTTTCTATTAAAGGTAGAGGAACAGTTGTAACAGGTAGAGTAGATAGGGGCAAGGTAAAAGTCAATGATAAAGTTGAAATTGTTGGCTTTGGTGAGACAAAAGAAACTGTTATTACTGGCGTTGAGATGTTCAGAAAAGAACTGGATGAAGGTTTAGCTGGTGATAATATAGGTCTTCTTTTAAGAGGTATTGAAAAGGAAGAAGTTGAAAGAGGTATGGTAGTAGCTGCTCCTAAAAGCATCACTCCTCACAAGAAATTCGTTGCTCAAGTTTATATTCTCTCCAAAGAAGAAGGCGGTAGACATACTCAATTTGCTGTAGGTTACAGACCTCAGTTTTATATAAGAACAACTGATGTTACCGGTACTATTTCAAAGATTCAAAATGTTCAAACTAATGAAGAAGAACAAACAGCTCAACCAGGGCAGAATGTTCTTATGACAGTCGAACTTATCTATACTGTTGCTCTTGAAAAAGGGCAGAGATTCGCTATCAGAGAAGGTGGTAGAACTGTAGGTGCTGGAGTTGTTGCTGAAATAATTGAATAATAATTGGTGGGGAGATCGCCTCCCCACTTCTAATGTTATCCTGGAGGATATTTGTGAAAAGCACTAAAATTAGAATTAAATTACAGGCTTATGATCATATGTTGCTTGATAAATCTGCTCAAGAGATTGTAAAAACATTAAAGAAAGCAAAAGCTGTTGTTAAGGGTCCAATTCCCCTTCCAACAAAGATAAAAAGATACACTGTTCTTCGCTCTCCTTTTGTTCATATAGAAAGCAGGGAACAATTTGAAATAAGAATTCATAAAAGAATGATTGATATAATTGAGCCTTCTGATGATGCAAAAAACGCTTTGATGGGATTGGAATTACCTCAGGGTGTGTATGCAGAGGTAAAACAATTATAAGATATTTTAGTAATCAAATTTTAATTCAAAAGAGGTTAAATTATGATGGGCTTAATAGGTAGAAAAATTGGTATGACAGAAATATTTGATGAAACTGGTAAACAGGTTCCTGTAACAGTTATTAAGGTTGGCCCATGTACTGTTCTTGAAGTAAAAAATAAAGATACACATGGATATAATGCTATAAAAATTGGTTTTGAGGATATTAAGGAAAGTAAACTTAATTCTCCAAAACGAGGTTATTTCGAAGGGTTAAAAAAATTATATAAAGATATAAATATAACTCCAAAATCAATAATAAGAGAGTTTAGAATCAATGATAATGAAATTAATATGAAAGTTGGAGAAAATATTGATCTTTCAATATTTGAAGGTACTAAATTTGTTGATGTTGTTGGCAAAACAAAAGGTCGTGGTTTTACTGGAATGGTTAAAAGATTTAATGCTTCAAGAGGTAGAATGAGTCACGGTTCTAAATTTCATAGAGGCCTTGGTGGTACTGCTATGAGAGAACATCCAGGTAGAGTTTATCCTTTTAAGAAAATGCCGGGACATTATGGAAATGAACAGGTAACTGTACAAAATCTCGAGATTGTAAAATTAATAAAAGATGAAAATATTATGCTTGTTAAAGGTGCAGTACCTGGTGGTAAAAATAACCTGGTATTGGTTAAAAAAGCTATAAAAAAAAATAATAAATAATTTTATTCCTTAAAAAGGAAGGTATAAAGCTATGCAAGTTACAATTTATTCAATTGAAAATAAACCAAAAGAAGAGATTCAAGTATCGGATCTTATGTTTAATGCCAAGATAAATAATTATCTTATATGGCTTGCTGTTACATCTGAAGAGGCAAATAAACGATCTGGTACTGCAGATACTAAAACAAAAGCCGAAGTTGAAGGTTCAGGTGCAAAGCCATGGAGACAAAAAGGTACAGGTAGAGCAAGAGTAGGGACGAAAAGAAACCCTGTATGGAGAAAAGGTGGTGTTGCATTTGGTCCACATCCAAGGTCCTATAAAAAAAAGATAAATAAAAAGATGAAAAAACTTGCTTATATATCAATATTTTCATTAAAGATGAAAAAAAACCAGATTAAAATTATAGAGGATATAGTTTTAAATGATTCAAAAACAAAAAGTCTTAATGAAAAATTAAAAGCATTTAATTTAAAGAATAATACTGTTTTGGTATATGGTGATAAGAAGTTTATAAATGATATTAATAATAATCAGGTTTTAACTATTTCTGAAAACGATAGAAATATTAAAGTGGCTGCTCAAAACCTGCCTTATCTTAATACATTACACTGGAACAATCTCGCAGCTAAAGAATTATTTTATGCAAAAAAAGTTCTTATCACTGCCAGTGCTTTACATTTCTTGGAAGAAAAATATCTTCCTCTTGTAACACCTAAGGTAAATATGTCTTAATGTTTACTTAATATATAAGATAAAAATAGAAGGAAAGA
>JBKBTB010000060.1:0-9321 GCA_046291015.1 Exilispira sp.
AATTTAGTAAATACAAATAATGCTGAAAATATAAATAATATAGTAAATATAAATAATGCTGAAAATATAGATAATATAGCAAATATAAATAATGCTGAAAATATAAATAATTTAGTAAATGCAAATAGTGCAGAAAGCACCAGTAATTTAATAAACAATAAATTTAGTAAAAAAGATCATAAAGAATATGATAATTTACCAGATTATTTTTCTTACAAGATAAAAATTGAAAGAATAAAATATATTGAAAATTCTAAATTATCTTTTAATTATAATCCTGTTTCATCATATGGAGATGATAGACTTGCGCTTTTATACTACATTGTAGATAGATACCCAAAAGATTCTGTTATTGGAATAGATAGTGGAACTGCAATAACAATAGATACTTTATATAATTCAAATTTTGAAGGTGGTATAATCTGTCCTGGTATTAACTTAAGCTTAAAATCTTTATTTTATAAAACAAGGCAGCTACCTTTAATCAGTAAATTTCAATACAGTAATATTGAAAATATTTACAGAAATAAAAAAGATGGGTTCGGTTTTTCCACCGAACAATGTATCTTATATGGTCTTTACAATCTTGTAACTGGACTAATATTAAATAGCATTAATATTTTCTGTGAAAAAATAAAGAAAAATTACAATCTTGATTATATTAAACCAATAGTACTGTTAACAGGCGGGGATTCAAAGATAATATATAATCTTATCGAAGATAAAATTGATAAATCCTTTAAAATTGTAGTTGAAGAAAATGCAGTTTTACTTGGATTAAATTATTACAATAAAATTCTTTATTTAAAAAATTAAAACAGATTCGATAATGATAAAAAAAGGTTATTTAAGGGCCAATATGAAAAAATATTATATATTATTAGTATTTATTACATTTTTTTTATTTTTTTCCTGTTCAGAAGAGCAAAAATGCATAAATGTTATATATAAATATATTTCTTATTCAAAAGAGGGCAAATTTGATAAAATCTATCAAAAATTGTTAACCGGACCTGCATTAGAATCATTTTCAAGATTTGCAAAAGAAATGGCATTGAATAAGAATGATGAACAATTTAATACAGTTGTTGAGGTTTTTAAAAATATTAAAAAGATAAATATACTTGCAGTTGAAAAATTTGACAATGATGAAATTGCAATAAAATTTCAGATGATTAGAAAAGATGGTGTTGTTGAAGATACGCCCTGGTGGAGATTCAAAAAGATTGATGGCAAAATAAAGATAATGAAATTTTCAAAACATTAGTTTAAATTAATTTTTAATTATAAATTATCAAATTAATAAATTAACTATTAAAAAAAAATTAATACTATCAAAAAAATGAATAAAAATTACAAAAGATGAAAGTAAAACTTATTATAATATTTTTTTTTCTTATAATATCAATTCTTTTTTATAGTTTAAATATCTTTCAAATAGATAATATTGATAAAATTCCTATTACCGGATATTTTATAAATCCAAACCAGTATCTTGCATTTTTCAATCAAACAGATACTAAAATATTTAGTATTGAAGAAATCGAGAAAAAGATTGAAGAAAACCAGCAACTCATTGCCAATCTTCTTCTAACTGGAGTTTCTTTTACTCATAAAAGAAGCATGAAATCAAAAGGCTTTGAAAGTGAGACTTTCTTTAAGAAAGATTTTATTGAATATAAACTTGAACCATACACTATCTTTCAGGAAAGTGGTTTTTATATATCAAAAACATCTTTAATAACAATAACAGAATATATAAGGAAAAGAGTAAAGAGGGTAACAGGAGCAAATGGAATTTTAGTAAGTGGAGAAGGAAGTTTATCTTTTTTTGATAATATTTTTAAACTTGATAAAATTACCGAAGATGTCCTTTTTGAAGCAGTTAAAAACTGTATATTAAATGCAGCTATAAAGGCATTCGGGAATAATTATATATTTGAAATAAGTGGTTATTTTCATCTTGTGGAAGCACCTCAATATAGATTCAATAGCTCTTTGATATATGTAAGAATTAAAGGTTATATAATATTTTATTCTTTTACAAGATAATTTAAATCAAATGTCAGATCAAAACCTATCATAAACTTAAAACTGGAACTTAAATCTGTATAAACTTTGTAATCAAATTTTGTATAAATTGAAAAATTGATAAGCCAGATTGGCATATTTAAACTTATATATAAGTAATGCAGTTTATAATCTGTTAAGGCATCTCTATTATAATAGGCGTAACTAATATAAAAATATGAATATTTTGCAAATCTATACTTTAAGTTAGCACCAATTTTGAAAAATGAAAAATCAGCATGACCTGCTAAAATATAATCATTTGATTTATATCCAACTATAAGGTTTATTATAAACTTTGGAAATGTTTTTATTCTTATATAATTATACAATGCCCAGACATTTTTATCATTATTATCATTTGTTGTATAATCATATGTTGCATAATATCCTTCAACTATATAAAAGACATCTTTAAATATTTCAAGATTTAATTGAGCATATAATTTTGTTATGATATACTCTTCCCACTCTTCATCATCTTCTTCGATCATTAAGGTTCCATAATCCGCACCGATCTTTATCTGTGGTAAAGATGGGAAAAACAATGCCTGGGCAAAAACCTTAATAGAATTGAAAAAAAAGGATAGTGTAAATAAAAATAGAATTATTAAAATCAACCTGCAAAGAATTTTCATAAAAATTCCTTTTTTATATCTGGTTAACTCTTTTAATTTTTTATCATTAAAAAGGCAGCCTCTCCATTTTCATAATAATTATCAATAATTTTACTTTTATAAAATCCTCTATTCTCATAAAATTTAATTGCATTTTTATTACTCTCTCTTACTTCAAGATAGACTATATTTGATTTAGCTTTTCTCATGCTGCAGAACATCTCAAATAACAATTTTGAACCAGCCCCCGAATTTTGAAATTTTGGGTGAACTCCAATTTTTAAAAGATGACAGATATTTTTCTTATTCCCATATCCTCTTTCAAATCTGTAAACAGAATAACCAATAATAGATCTGTTTAACCTGATAACTCTTACATTACAGATACTGTAAAAAAAATTAAAATCAAAAATATGCCAGGGATTTTCAAAAATAATATTCTCAAGATTACTTATCAATTCTAAATCTTTTTCAGTAGCAATTTTCACTTTCAAGTTATTCAAGAAAAATCGAGGTAGCATTAATATATCAATATCATCAGAAATATTTAATAATGATTCTTTTTTCTTTTGCATCAATTTAACTATACTTTTTAAATTATTTTTTTTCAAGTATGGATAAAATAAAATTATAGTAAAATAAAATTAAAAAAGAGGACCGGTTATTTTATAAAAAACCAGTCCCCAATAAATTAAAGATATTTTGTATTTCCAGTATTTTTGATTTAAATTTATTCTTTGTCTGGAATAGATCTTGGCAATTCAAAATCAAGCATTGAAAGAAGTCCAGATCTTTCGCTATAGTATACTAAAGGTATCATATTTACAGCTGTTGCTATGGTACCTTTACCACCTGGTATTTCTGGTTTATTGGCAAAATGTATCTCCGGGTCACCAAAAATATTTATATAATCTCCAGTTTCAACACCTTCAAGATGGGGATGAATCTGCTGGGGATGAATTAACTTTATCTTTTCGTTTCCTTTAGCATCATATCCTATGCCTATATGCTTACAACCTGCGACCATTCCAGGTTCAACCTTTACAACAGGAGTTTCTCTATAAACACTTGATATTATAGGCTCTCTTGTTTGCTCGATTCTTGTAATTTCCCATCCAAGAGCATCTGCTATCATTCTAATTGATTCTGGAAAGCCTATATGCCCGACAATTGTACCCTTTTTTAATCCTTCATTGAATTGTTCAACTGTAGTTCCTACACCCTGAGTTTCCATAACTGTTTTTCCAAATGGCGATAAATCATTTACCCTCATCGCTTCAATTCTATTTACCTTTATGCAAGCTCCAGTAAGCATGACTATTAGACTGTCCAGAACAAATCCCGGATTGATTCCAGTACCTAAAATTACTGTTGAATTATCACTCGCTATCTGATCAAGTTTTTCTGCAAGTTCTGGCTCTTGCTGCCATGCATAAGCCATCTCCTCCGCTATTGTTATACAATCAACACCCTTTTCTGCAATAAATTTAAGATCATCAAAAACCTCTTTTACAAAAGATTTTGTTGCATGAAGGACAATATCACATTGCTCTGCAGAAATAATATCTTCTGGATTTGCATAAACTGGAACACCAATCTTGCCCATACCTAAAAATTCTCCAATATCCTTAAAACCAGCTGATGCTGCTCTCTTCGATATAACACCAACCAATTCAAGATCTTTTTTATTTAGTATCATCTTGATCATTCCACTTCCCATTGCACCAGTACCCCATTGAACAACCCTGATTTTTTCATTTAAATGCTCTTCATCATAGTATTCGTGTAAATTACTCATAAATATCCTCCAAATATAATTAAATAGTAGTTTTTTAACTTTTCCTTATATTAATCTTTATTTTTCTAATAGCAAGTATTTTTATATGTTTACATATTATTTTACTATGTTTTTATTTAATTAATTTTTATCTTAGAATTACAAGATGAAAGATTTACATATACATTCTATATTTTCTTTTGATGGTAAAACAAAAATTGAATCCTATATCGATTTTGCAAAACAGAATTTTTTCGATGCTATAGGTTTTTCCGAACATGATGAAATTATTGATTCAATGACTATGTTCAATAATTATCTTAATACCATTTCTAAAAATGATAAAAAAAACAATATTAATATTTTAAGCGGTATAGAACTCGACATAAAAAATATATCGAATTTAAGTTCATTTATATATGATTCACTGGACTTTATTCTCTGTTCATACCATTTGATTTGTAAAACTCCTACCGAATATTATATAAATTTTTATAATCTTTTATTAGATGAAAAAACCTTCTCTTTATTTGATGTTCTTGCACATATAGATTTTCCACTCAGATATAGCCTTTTTGCTAATTCTTTTTTTGATCAGTTTTCAAAGGATTCTTTCCAGTACATTGAGAAAATTCTTTTACTTTTGATTGAAAATAATAAATCTCTTGAAATAAATAGCGAAATCTTCTTTCAAGATAATAAAGATGTCGCAACAAAATTCTGGCAAAAGATCATAGAAATTTATAAAAAAAATAAAGGTTATTTGTTTACATTCGGATCGGATTCGCACAATTTAGATGATTTCATTCTTTCAATTTCTCTTAGAAAAGAAATATTAAATCTTCTTGGACTGGATGAATCAGATTTTGTATCCTATAAAAAGCATAAAGTTTTTTAATTTTCAATATTTTAAAATTAACCGAAATATTAAGTGATAGAATATATAAAATATTAACATTAGGGCATCTTAATGAGCGAAAAATTTGATGATTTTGAAAAGATTGATAAGATTGATAAGAATAATTATAATTCTTTTAAGAGAAAAGAGAATGATAGCTTAAAAACATTAAAAATTATAGCCATTGTTTTTATTTTATTATTATCTACAGCAATTTCTGCATATCTTGTCATATCATATTTTCAAAATACAAAAATTTCTTTTTCTAAAGAGATTACAAAAAAAGATTTTGATTTTGATAATAATAGTGAAAATATAATTAAAGAAGAAGAGATTGAAAAAAAAGAAGATATTGTTGATTCAGATGATTATAATAAAAATTCAACCAATGACTTAATTGCAAAAGATCAGAAAATAATAAATAATATAGTTAATCAACCTGTTGAAATTCAAAGCCAGACATCTAAACAGACAAATTCAGATTCAAAAAATTCTATATCTTCTAACAATCAAAGTAAACAAAAATCAATAACATTAAAGACTTATATTATTCAGGTAGCTTCATTTACAGATTTTGACAAGGCAATTTCATTAAAAAACAAACTGGAAAAAAATGGGATCTCTTCATATATTGTTATAGTTGAAATCAATGGTAAATATTACTATAGAGTCAGATGTGGTAAATTTACTGATAAAAAAGAGGCTGAAAATTTAATATTGAAAATCAAATCTATCGATAACTCTCTAAATCCTATAATATTTATAAATTAATTGTAAGCTTTGCTTCTTTTCAAAAAAATTACATGCAAATTGAAATTCTATCTTTTTTTGAAATTTCAAAAAATATTATCTTTAAATAAACTAAAAAATAGAAGAGAAAAATAATGTCTATAAATTATGCCGAACTTGAAAAGATAACTAGACAGCTTAAAGAATTTGTTACTGGTAGCATATGTAAAAAGGTCACACAATATTTGAAAAATGCTCTGGTCATTGAATTTAGAAAGAAAGGAAAAGAAATAAGTTTACTCTTTTACATCGATTCAAAAAATACATTTATAGGTTTGACAAATTTCTGGTATGATGCACCAAAAAATCCATACCATTTTACCATTTTAGCAAAAAAATATCTAAGCAATCTTCTGGTAAAAGATTTTTATTGCGAGTATAAAGATAGAATTTTGCACATAGTCTTTGAAGGTTATGAAATAATAGCAGAATTTTTAGGAAAAAATGGAAATATCTTTTTGCTCGATGATTCTAAAAAGATTTTATCTGTTCTTCATAATAGAGATGGTGAAAAAAGGCTGGAAAAGGCTGGACAACAATATATACCTTTAGGAAGTCTAACTCAAAAAGTATTTAATATAAGAGAACAGTTTGCCAATATCCCTGAAAATTCTTTTATAGAAGAGATAACAAGATTTTATCTAAAAAAACTTGCCATTGATAAGATAGATTTAGAAATAGATTCGATTTTAATTGAAATTAAAAGGAAAAAAGAATATCTGGAAAAACTTGAATTTGAATATAATACTAGCGATGAATCAATATATAAAGAGACAGCTGATTTAATAATAGAAAACCTTTATGATTATAATGCTATAAAGGATAAAATAAAGATAAAACTTATTGAAAACAAGTCTTTAACTGAAAATGCTCAATATTTTTATGAAATATATAAAAAGTATCAGAGAAAAAAATTACAGCTTTCGCAATATATGTTATCAATAAAAGAAAAGATAAATTTACTGGAAAGTAAGATAAATTCTTTGATTGAAACTAAAAATAAGGTTGAAAATAATCTAATCAATCCCTTTACAATACTGAAAAATAAAAATCAGTCTAAAGAAAGAAAAGAAAAGCAGTTAGATAAAGAATCCAGTTCTTTATATAATATATTAAGACTTGAAAATGGGAAAAGAATTGTTTATGGCAAGTCTGCAGCAGGTAATAATGAAATTTTAAGAAAATTTGGTAAAGGAAATTTCTGGTGGTTCCACACAAGAGATTATCAGGGACCATTTGTTTTGCTTCTTGATAAGGAAATTACCTTTCAAGATATAAAAACTGCTGCAACTTTTGCCGTACATTTTTCAAAAGGGAAAAACGCTGGTAAAGTATCTGTTATTTATACAAGATGTAAATATGTTAAACCAATACCGACAATAACTGGAAAGGTTAATTATACCAATGAAAAAGAGATATTTTTATCCGATGATTCAAGTATAATTAAAAGGATATTTGAAATAAATGAAGAAGGCAGTATTTGATTGAAAAGCACTGCCTTCTTAATATATAATTTATTGTTTAAAAATCTCTTTAATTGTGCCAAGTGAAGACAAAACAGAGCTTGCCTCAAAAGGCATAAAAACAGTTTTTGTTTCTTTTCCAGCCGCCATTTCTTTAAATGCATCGATATATTTTAACGCAATCAAATATGTGCCAGGATCTGTTTTTGTTGAAGATATTGCCGAAGCTATTGTCTTTATAGCGGCAGCTTCTGCTTCTGCTATTTTAATTTTAGCCTGAGCCTCACCTTCTGCCTGCAATATTCTCGCTTGCTTATCTCCATCAGCCTTATTTATTGCAGCCTGTTTTACACCTTCAGATTGTAATATAGCAGCTTGTTTTTCACCTTCTGCAGAAAGTATTATAGCCCGTCTATCTCTTTCTGCCCTCATCTGCTTTTCCATAGCATCTTTTATGTCTTTTGGAGGATTTATATCCTGAATTTCAACCCTATTTATCTTTATCCCCCATTTGTCTGTTGCCTCATCAAGAATTATTCTTAATTTGTTGTTTATCTTATCTCGTGAACTTAAAGTTTCATCTAAATCCATTTCACCAATAACATTTCTCAATGTTGTTTTTGTAAGTTTTTCAATGGCATCTGGATAATTTGCTATCTCATAAACAGCCTTAAAAGGGTCCATAATCTGATAATATATAATTGCATCTATTTCAATAACGACATTATCCTTTGTGATAACATTTTGCCTCGGGAAATCATATACTGTTTCTCTTAAATCGAGCTTCTCCAGAGTTTTTGTATATTGGTATATTCTTCCATCTGCAAGTTTTTTTGTATACAAAACATCTATTGTTCTTGGTTTATCAAGTACAGGAATTATAATGTTTAATCCGGATTTTAATGTTTTATGATATTTACCAAGTCTTTCAATAATCATTGCCGAAGCCTGTGGTATCACTCTGATACCTTTAATTATTATGATTAAAACAAAAAGAACTACCAGTCCAACAAACAGGTAAACCAAGGTCTGCATAATTAACCCCCTTTTTTATTTGTTAATCTATTTTATTAATCTATTTTTCTAGTTTTTAATCCAATTTTTTTTAATTGTTTTATTTTTTGATAAATTAATCTTAATTTTATTGATTAACCTTTCTGACAATTACCTTTATTCCATCAATTTTAACAATTTCAACTTCTGCACCTTCTTCTATAGGCTTTCCATCTTCGGATATAGCCATAAATTCATCACCATATATCTTCATAAAACCATAATTTACCGTATCTATCGGTTTGGTTATTTTACCTCTTTTACCAATCAAACCATCTGCATTTGAATTTGCTTTATTTGAATTTTTATAGAGATATTTTATTGCAAAAGGTCTTATCAAAATAAATGATAAAATTGTCAGAATAGAAAAGATGATAATCTGCCATACAATGTTAATATTCGGTAAGATTAATGATAGGACTGCATTTATAGCTGCAGCTATACCAAGGCAGGCAGAAAAGAAACCTGGCGTAAAAATTTCAATGATAAACATAATTACAGATATAAGTAACCATATCAACCATATGTTCATATATATTTTATCCCCCTTTATTTAGAAATAATTATTTATAATAAAATTATACTACAATATTTATTTAATTCAATATATTTCTATCATTTTCATTTAGTTGTGCTTTTTATCTGTTCAAAACC
>JBKBTB010000061.1:0-9278 GCA_046291015.1 Exilispira sp.
ACAGAATATTTTATCAAATCCAACAGGCAAATTTTGTATTATTATTATTGGTGTTTGAAGAGATTGATCAAATTTATCTATTATCTGATAAAGAGCTTTTGGCCCTCCGGATGTTAATCCCACAAGTATAAAGTCATAATCCATTTTTACCATACTCCATTTTGTGATTTTATCTTTATAATACACAAAAATTTATAGGTATATTTATCAAATTATAAATAATAATTTAATTTTTGCAAATATTTAAACAATTATTGACTTTTATTATTAGTTTATTATTGTTTGATTATGAAAATTAAACAAATAATCGAAATAACTCAAGCCACAGTTTATAATTGTCCAAATTACGAATTTGAAGTTTTTTATACTTTTGCATCAGATTTAATGAGCGATGTACTTTTACATGGATCTAACTATGCAGATATAGCATTACTTGTTACCGGTCTTAATAATCCTCAAGTTATAAGGACAGCAGAAGTTTTAGACTTAAAAGCCATTTTACTTGTTAGAGGTAAAAAGCCTTCGGAAGAACTTATTAAACTTGCTAAGGAAAACAATATCATTCTTTTATCCACAGAATTTGGTATGTATAAAACCTGTGGAGAATTATATAAACATGATTTAAAGCCTCTTTTTTAATATGGGACAGTACCAGAAGCAAAAAAAAGTTAAATTGTTCTGCGGGATTCTTTATTCAGATTATGCAATTTATGAACATGCCATCAAATTATTAGAAAGCGAATTTTCCTCAATTGATTTTATTTCTGATACAATCCCATTTTCATATACCTCTTACTACCAAAGGGAGATGGGTGATGAAATTTTTAGATTATATATCTCCTTTTCTGAACTTATCTATCCTTATCAACTGGCTGAAATCAAGGAAAAAACTAATAATATAGAAGATAGATTAAGTATAAACAATAGAAGAAAAGTCAATATAGATCCCGGTTATATTAGTTTAAGTAATTTAGTTCTTGCAACAACAAAAAATTATTCTCATAGAATAGCTCTTTCACCGAAAATTTATGGTGAAGTTACTCTGATTTATCAAAACAATAGCTTTCAACCACTAAAATGGACTTATCCAGACTATAAAGATCAAAAAAATATTGAAGCTTTCATAAAGATAAGAAAGATCTTATTAAATCAATTAGATTAATTTATTAAACTATTTTATTTTGTATATTATTGTAAAATAAGATTCACTGCTAATAATATTTGAACCAGACATTAAAATTTCATAATTTATTAAAGGATAGATTTCAAATATTAAACTATATTTTTTTTCAAAAAATATTTTTGGAATTTTTAGATTATTTTGTAAAAAACCCTTTATAATTAAATAATTGTTACTATCCAATAATCCAAATTCCACAAGTTTAATTTTATCATTATCCATGATTGTTATTTCAAAATAATTATCATTTGTAAAGTAATAATTTATAAGTTCATATAATCTGTTAAATATATTATAGTCTTTTATTTCAAAACTTTTATTGAATAGAAGCTTAAAATAATCATCATTTATAACTTCTTCATTATCTAATTTTATATTAAAAGAAAGTAGAACTTCTGGATTTTCAATTTGATTTATTTTGCTCTCAAAGTTTTCTTTTATCATTTTATTAAAATTTTGAATTGAAATTAAAAATTTGAAAAATACTTTATATTTTTTAAAAAATAGATAGTCATTACTTCCAAGATATATCTTATATGGATTAAATATTTTTAGATCTTTATAAATAGGTATATTAATTGATAAATTTGATGATTTCAATAGAATAAAGTCTGGAAATATATTTTCTCTTAAATCAAAATTATAAGTTTGAAATGTATTATAATTTAATGATAATAAACTATCATTTTCATCTTCTTTTAGTTCACAGATGTATATAAAAAGAGAATTATTTCTATCTTCTATATAGATTAGTATATTTTTTGAATTTTTTTCAAAATAAATACTTAAAATACCATTCTCATCTATATTATATGTTTGAAAATCATCAAAATTATTTGTTACCATCACTTTTTTATTTATAAGAGCAAAATTATTTAAAATTACCTTCCTTTGATAATTTATCTTTTTTTTCTCGTTTATATTATATTCAGAATTAAAAAGATTTATTTTTAATTCTCCCTGCCAGAATAAAGGTAATTGAATAAGTCTTGTTATATAACCAGTTTTAGAAACAGCTAATATTCCCCCATTATTTTCAAATGAAAATTCTCCATTATAATTTGTTATGCCAATCGGCTTAAAATTTATGCTTATGGAAACAAAGCTAAGAGGCAAACCAAAAGAATCAAATACAATTAATTTTATAATCCTGGGTGGATTTAATTGTTGGGCATTTACATTTATAAATAAAATAAATATTAAAAGAATTAAAAAGAATTTTTTATTCATCATAACTATTTTACAAGAATTAATTTTATAAAATTAATTTTTTAAAATATTGTTCAACAATTAAATTGTAAATTTTATATTGATATAAATAAAGTTTAATCCTTTATATTATCGAAATTTAATTGCTAATAGTTTATCTTAAAAGTTTATTATAATTTTCTATTAAGTATTTATAAAGATTAAAACCATTTTCTAATGCTTTTTCATCCGGATCAAAATTTGAAGTGTGTAATTTTTGATTTTCTTTAGATTTTACACCGAGAAAAAAATAAATTCCCGGTATTTTATCTAAAAAATAACCGAAATCATCTGAAATCATAACTGTTGGAGAACTTAAAATATTAAAACCTAAATTTTTTTCACTGGAAATTAATTTTAATAGATTATCCGAGACTTTTTCATTATTTATTACTGGTATATATAAAGATTTTTCTTTATAAAGGTAATTAAAATTATACATAAGTTTTAATCCATCAAGAATACTACAAATTGAACAGCTTAAAAACTTATAAATTTTTTCTGAAAAGAATCTAAAGGTTCCAGTAGAAATAGCTTTATTTGTTAATACATTTGGAATATCGAAACCTTTTAGCTTTCCAATTGTCAATAGAGCCATATCTTTTATATCCTTTTTTCGAGAAAGCATCGCCTGAATTGAAAAATAAAATTGCGAAAAGATAAATAATAAATCTTCAGAAGTATGTGGCAGAGCTCCATGTCCACCTTTACAGATAAATTCAATTTCAAATTCACAGCTTCCAGCCCATGCGATTCCTTTTGTAAATGCAATCTGATCATAATTGTATTCAGGGTTTACATGTAGACCAAAGATAAGATCCGGAAATTTAAAAATTCTTAAAACATCTTCGTCTAACATTTTTAATGCACCTGCTCCACCTTCTTCAGCGGGCTGGAAAATCAGTAAAATATTACATGGTGCCTTATTTTTTTTATAATAAAAGGCAATTCCAAGCAAAAGAGCCATATGAAAATCATGACCACAGGCATGCATGAAACCTTCATGTTCACTTTTAAAATCAATATCATTTGACTCAGTTATTGCTAATCCATCTATATCAGCTCGAAATGCAATTGTAAAATCACTTTCACCTTTAATAAAAGAAACTATCCCGGTTTTAGCAACCTCTTTATATTCTAATCCAAGATTTGAAAGCTCATTTTTTATAAAAGCAGAAGTTTTATATTCATTAAAGCTAATTTCAGGTATCTTATGCAATGCTCTTCTATATTCTATAAGTTTTTCAATCATATTAAAACCTTTTTAATCTGAATTTTTCTATTTTTACTTTATTCTTTATTAACTTGTAAAAAATTTTCTTCTAATTGGTTCATCTCATCTATCAAAGAAATTGGATCGATATTGATTGCCGAAAATATTGCACCAAGGTGAAGATGAGGGCCTGTTGAAACTCCTGTATTTCCAGAAAAGCCAATTAATTCGCCTGCAAATACTATCTGCCCTTCTTTTACAGATAATTTATTTAAATGAAAATATGAACTGTATAATCCAAATCCATGATCCAGATAGATACAATTTCCCCTTGTTATGGAAAAACCTGCAAAAGCTACTCTTCCAGTAGAAATTGCATATACCCTGCTATTTTCAAAAGCCAGTAAATCTACTCCAAGATGGGTTGAACTGTATAAAATATTATTGAATGTATCTTTATAAATTCTACTATTTCCAAAAGGAGAAACAATCTTAATATTTTCAAGTGGGTAAAAAAATGGCAATGTGAAATATCTTAAATATGATTTATAATTCAATAATCTATTAAAAAACTTTGTTTCTTCATCTCTTTTTGCGGAATTTTCAGCTGATACTATCTGTTTTTTTGAATCATTGAGAATTATAATTGATTTTGAATATGGTTCTTTTTCTATAACAGGAATTTTATATTTTATTATATTACCATTTTTTAATATCGACAAATTTACAATACTTTTTTTATTATTCAATGGTAGAGCAAAAAAGGAGATCTTAAAATCTTTATTATCAATTATATCAAGTTCATAATTATCCAGAAATATCTTTTCAATACCTTCATTAAATATTAAAATTGAATTAAATTTACCATTTTGAACAGAAGATGGAATTATTATACCATCATTGATATAAAAAATTTTTGAATTTATGATTTCTATTTTACTCTGTTCGGCATTTGCATCAAATATAAAGATAAAAGATAATAATAAAATAAATATAAATAGAAGTATTTTAATCTTATCTTTTTTCATATTATATTTAAAATCTCTGACTTTTTTGAAATTTTTATTTAATTAATTTTCGGTATAAAATCACCTACAATGAAAACAGGATTAATAATAAAAATCAATTTTGCAATTTTATAATCTTTATTATTCAGTAAAACTAAAAATTTAAACTAAAATTTATCCAGAATTAAGGATAAAAAATGTTTTTAATAAGTTAAAAAAAATATTACTTTTATATCTTACTTATATAATAAAGTTTATAAGAATTTTTGTCAATAAGGCAAATTATATTTACTTTATAGAAAAATTTGTTTTTCTACATTGAACAGGGAAATAAAATGAAAAAAGTTGATAATCAGAAAATAGAACTTCTTAAAATAATGGGAAGGGCAATAATCGATTATGGTATGATTGAAGATGGAGATAAAATTATGGTATGCCTTTCCGGAGGCAAAGATTCTCTTACTCTTTTAGATTTACTGTATGAAAATCAAAAGATTAGAGTATATCCCAGAAGATATGAATTAGTAGCATTTCATATAACCCTTTCAAAAGATACAAATTCTTATAAAATATTAAAAGATTATTGTAAAGAAAGAGATATTGAATTTTATTTAAAATTATCGGATCTGCATCCATTTATTGCCAAGCATGAAAATCATAGAAAAAATCCATGTTATCTTTGTTCACAGATAAGAAGAAAATGGTTCTTAGATCAAGCAGAAAAACTTAATATTAAAAAAATTGCACTTGGTCATACTCTTGATGATATTGCGACAACTTCTATTATGAATATTTTTTTTAATAGAACCCTTGCATCAGAACTTCCAAGACTATCGATACTGGATGATAAATTCTGGTTAATAAGACCATTAGCATATATGGAAGAAAAGAGAATAACATCTTATGTGAAATCTCATAGACTTCCGGTAATCAAAAGTAGATGTGCTATTGGTGATAATAAAAGGAGAAAAAGAATTCAAAGACTTTTGGATCAACTTGAATCCGAATTACCACAAATCAAAAAAAATATTTTTGCTTCTTTTAGAAACCCCAGTCCGAAGTTTTTTCTGAATAATAGTTTTTCTCCTCCTGATTTTAAGGGGAAAAAATATCGCCCCTGAACTTTGAAAACCAGTTGCAATTTTGATCATTTTCCCTGCAAAATCCTCTTTTGCATGAAGGACCGGCTTTATTAAAAAGAATTGGGGCTACTTTTTTAACTCTTGATAACATTATGAAAGCAAGTTTTCTAATCTCCCATTGAGAATGTTTACAGCATCTGAGTTCAAAAAAATTCAGCAAAGATCTTGCATTCATCGTAACTATAATATTTGAACAGGTTGCATTTGTAAGAAGATATCTTGCATCTTCTTTTGGTATACCATCTTCAATCATCCTTTTATATAATTCTTTGCCTTCTTCAATATAATGTATAAAATCCTGTTTATACCTGCTCTTTTCTATGGAAAGCGGTAGAACATATGAAAGATTGTTTCTCATGTTAACATACCTTTGAGATTGCTGGGAATATGATGCTATCCTATGGCGAACAAGCTGATGTGTTAGACTTCTGCTTACATTCTGAATTCCAAATGTAAAAGAAGCATGTTCAAATGGTGAAAGGTGATTATTAAAAATAAGAATGTTAATTAATCTTTTTTGTTCTTCTTGATCATAAAATTTTTCTTTTACCTGCTCAATATCATTGTTTGAATAACATAAATTTGCTGCAACAGCAACCTGTTTCTCAGGCTCAAAAGTATAAGATAGAAGAAGAACTTTCATGTATGAACCAGATTATTTTTTACCAATTTTACCATATTTGTTTTTAAATTTTTCAACTCTACCTGTAGTATCGATAGATCTTTCAGATTTTCCCGTAAAATATGGATGACATGCTGAACAGATTTCAACATGCATTTCTGGTTTTATTGACATTGTTTCCATAACATTTCCACACGCACATTTAATAATTGATTTTTGAAAATTTGGATGAATATTTTTTTTCATATAACTGCCTTCCCTTTCAAAATTTTTATTATTATTTAATAATTAAATATTCTATTTAGATTAGCTGACCTGTAAAAAATAATAAAATTAAAATATTTTGCAATAATAAATTTGTTTAACCATTACTTTTAACAATCTCTGCCAAAAATTCATTATTATCTCGAGTAGATTTCATCTTTTCTATGATTTTTTGAGTAGCCTGAATTTCATCCCAATCCGCCATTGCATTTCTTAACGCCCAGATTCTTGATCTTTCTTCTTCATTTAACAGTAAATCCTCTTTTCTCGTTGAAGATCGAATCAAATCTATGGCAGGAAAGATTCTTCTATCTGCAAGTTTTCTTAAAAGAATTATTTCGCTATTTCCTGTTCCTTTGAATTCTTCAAATATAACATCATCCATTTTTGAACCAGTTTCAACCAGAGCTGTTGCTAAAATTGTCAATGAGCCACCATTTCGAATATTTCTTGCAGTACCAAAAAATTTCTTTGGTCCATGTAAGGCGCTGGCATCAACTCCACCAGAAAGAACTTTACCTGAAGCCTGAACTGTAAGATTGTATGCTCTTCCAAGTCTTGTTATTGAATCTAATAAAATTACGACATGTTTACCAATCTCAACTATTCTTTTAGCCTTTTCGATAACTATTTCGGAAACCTTGATATGTCTTGATGGCTGTTCATCAAATGTAGATGATATAACCTCTGCTGAAGGA
Organism: Exilispira sp.; assembly: GCA_046291015.1. Classification (GTDB taxonomy): domain Bacteria; phylum Spirochaetota; class JAAYUW01; order JAAYUW01; family JAAYUW01; genus Exilispira. The sequence continues at coordinate 7,375 of JBKBTB010000061.1, forward strand.
ACATTTTCTTTCATATCTGTTACTTCTTCAGGTCTTTCGTCTATAAGCAAGATAATAACATGATAATCCGGGTGATTTCGATGAATACCATTTGCAATCTCCTGAAGCATCATAGTTTTACCGGCTTTTGGTGGAGCAACAATCAATGCTCTTTGACCAATGCCAATAGGAGAAAATAAATCTAAAATTCTTGTAGAAATTTTTTCAGTTGCATATTCAAGCTTTATCCTTCTATCCGGATATATAGGAATTAAATTTTCAAAAGAAATTCTGGACTTTGTAACATCTGGATTACAATAATTTATCTGCTCTATCTTTTCAAGAAAACAATATTTTTCAGAAGCTGAAGAATTTGGATTAGGAGGTCTTATAAAGCCAGTAATGGTGTCTCCTGTTCTCAATCCATTATTTTTAATTACCAAAGGTGCAATATATACATCTCTATCTGATTCTATATATGAATAATATGAAAATCTTAAAAAACCATAATCCTTTATCTGTTCAAAAACTCCCTCTGCTTTGATAGAGCCTTTAGCTTTTGATTGTAATTTTAATATATGAGAAACAAGCTCTTCTTTTTTTGAATATCGAATTTGTTTTTCGCCCATTTGCTTTAAATACTCAATAAGATCTGGAACCGGTTCCTCAAGTAATTTATTGAGAGATAGTACTGGTTCAATTAATCTATATTGTTCGATTTCTTCATTTTCTAAATTTTGAATATTCATATTAAAATTATTAGTATCTTTAGGTATCTCCTCTTTTAAATTTGAAGAAGCTTCATCTTTTTCAAAGCTACCAATCTTTTCATTAAAATTAAATGAATTTGAAACTTCATTTTCTTCATTATTTTCTGTTATTAAATCATTCTTTGAAATTTCTTCACCTTTCTTAACAGATTTCTTTTTAGATTTGATTAAAATCTTTTTTCCATTTTTCTGATTATTATTTAAATCATTGGATTCATTATTCTGAAGAAGAGGCTGATCATTTTGATCTTCCATCAAAATCTCCCTATAAAATATTAGTATTTTAATTATTTATTATGTAAACTAAATGTAATATTTATATAATTAAATTATGCTAATTCAAAAATAAATGATTTTATATTTTTTATTAAATACCCTGATTATTCTTAACGATAAATAGATATCTCATATCGAACTTACCTATCGATAAGTTTATTTTTATTTTTGTCAAGTATTTTTATAAATTTTATTTGATTATCTATAACTTTTTTTATTTATAATAAAATTATCTATTTATATCAAATATTTATTTTAAAAAAGTTTAATATTTTTTCCAATAAAAATTTATATTCATTTTTTTGATTATGAAGTTTTATCAAAAATTGATTTCTTAAATCCTGATATAATTTATACTCAAAACTTATATAAATATAATATCTATAAAACGAAATAGATAAATCATTATTTTTAACAATAATATACTGCCAGTAACTATCCTTAAAATAATTATTTATATTAAATTTATAGTTTTCCATTTCGAATTTCAAGAAATTATAAAAAGAATTATTTTGAATTTCTGTCTCTTTGAATGCTTCTTTCAATTCATGGTCAAAAATATATATTAAGTATGAATCTATTCTATATTTTATTTCGGATTCAGCAAGTCTTTTAGCAGCTGATAAGGATTCATTTTCTCTTTCAAAAACTATATTTATTTTTTTATTCTCCTTTTCATCTATCCAGATAAAAGTATCTCTTATCCAGTCTGGAGTAACTTTTAGAGACTCGGATAAAATTTTAATAATAATTTCTGATTCAAACTTTGAAATATCATCAAAGTCCAAATAATTTATATTTAAATCAATTATCTTTAATAAACTAGCAAAATCTGTACTCATATAATTCTGGCAATATATATTAATTGAATCTTCTGTT
>JBKBTB010000062.1:0-9249 GCA_046291015.1 Exilispira sp.
TATTAGAAGCTGTCAAAAAGGCACGGGAGAAAGATATAATTTTTCCTGTTTTAATTGGAGAGATTAAAAAGATAGAAGAAATTGCCAGACAGGTAGATTTTGATATTTCAAATGTTGAGTTAATAGATGTTTCTGGTGAGCAAAATATCGCTAAGAAAGCTGTTGAAATGATGCATGATGATCAGGCAGATATACTTATAAAAGGATTAATAAACACTGCAACAATATTAAAATCTGTATTAAATAAAGATTATAATTTAAATCTTGGAAAAGTTCTTTCTCATGTAGCTTTGATGGAAATTCCAGATAAGAATAAGCTTTTAATTATTTCCGATGCTGCATTAAACATTCAACCCGATATTGATCAAAAGATATGTATTACTGAAAATGCAATAAATTTAGCAAGAAAAATAGGATATGAAAAACCAAAGGTTGCAATAATTTCATCAAATGAAAAGGTAAGTGAAAAGCTTGTTTCGTCGGTTGATGCTGCTATTATAGCAAAAATGGGTGATAGAAATTATTTTGGCTCATGTATAATAGATGGTCCTTTGGCTCTTGATATAGCTATTTCTAAAGAAGCACTTGACCTTAAAGGAATTATTTCACCTGTTGATGGTGATGCAGATATCTTAATTATGCCTAATATTGATGCTGCAAATGTCTTATATAAATCATTAATTTATTTTGCAAAAGCAGAAACTGCTGGAGTTATAGTTGGCAGTAGAAAACCAGTTGTTGTAACTTCAAGAGCAGATTCTGCTATTTCAAAATTGTATTCAATAGCTCTGGCTTCGCTATTATAATGGGGGTTTTTATGAAAAAGGTTGGCTTTATTTTAATGGTTTTATATCTAACTATATTATTATTATTTATTTCAGCTTCTGGCTGTTCGACGAGCTCAAAAACGACAACAACCTCATCAACAAGCACATCAAATCAGACAACAACTGAAACACAACAAACCTCAAAAGAGCCGGAAATAATAAAAGAAAAAGAATTTCAGGGTATCACATACGAAAATATACCTTCGAATTTAGATTTACAAAAATTAACAGATGAACTGACTTCATTCTTTAAGGAATATGAAGAAACAGTATTATCCAAAAATTATGATAAATGGGTAACAATGATTTCAGAAAAATACAGGCTCAAATATGGTGATCCAAAGTCTTTAGAAAAGTTGAAATTAACCTTATATGGAATTTACACATTAAAAGATTATTTTTATAATGTAGTATATCAATCAAGAATTCAGTTGAATCAGGGCAAACCTCTTCAAATATATAAAGTTTCATTTGTAAATTCGATAACAAAGGCTGTTGTAAATGTAAAGTTTGAGGATAAGATTCTGACTTATTTTTTTATTTATGAGAATAATGGATGGAAAATTGGAGTTCCAGAAGATTTTGAATAATTTTTTAAAATAGATGTAAAATTTACGATAAAATAATGTGGAGGACAATAATGAAAAAAAATATTTTATTAATATTAATTATGATATTTATTTTTTCTATAGTCACATTTGCTCAAGGCACATCAAATGATCCATACACAGCTCAACAACCTGATCAAATAACCTTGGAAGAGCTTTTTTTAGGATTACAGAATATTCCTATAGAATATTTTGAAGAAATGATTATAGCATCAAATAACCATGATGCATTGATGATGATAGTCACTATTTTAGCTCAAAATAATGATGCTCAATCAATTTCTTTATTGATAAGATTAATTGATCCTTCATATGTTCAAATGGTTAACGGAGTTGTCATAAATGATTGGTGGGATGTAAAAGTAGAGGCGATAATTGCTTTAGGAAAAATGAAGGCAAAAGAGGCAGTTCCAGTGTTGATAGCTATTTTGCAAACTTCAAATGATCCGATTGTCAAAGCTTATGCCGCAATGGCTTTAGGGCAAATTGGTGATAAATCAGCTGTTGATGTTATGTTGATTCAAATTCAAATAGTTATGGCTTCATGGAAGTCAGACAATTTACCATTACTTTACGGACTTATTGTTGGTCTTGGTGATTTAGGTGATCCAAAAGCTATACCGTTGCTTTTGCAAATTTCACAGGGTCCTTATCCTGCTTTTATAAGACAGGTCGCAGTTGCGTCATTAAAAAAGGTAAGTACAAGTAAATAAAAATCATAAAAGTTGAGATAGATTTAATGGTTCATCCTTTTCTATATCTACTTTTGCCTTTTTATTTATGAATTTATAAAATAAGCATGCATCATTATATCCTAAGTTTGGTCTTCGTGAAGATATATCCATTGGTGAAATTATAGAATCTTTCGATATTTTTTTTGATGCATATAGACCTTTTCTGGCATAAGTTAATTCATGTAATTCTTTATCGCTGATTTTGAGTTTTCCATTACCTGCAAATTTATGATAAATTTTAAGAAAATCTTTTAATTCTTTTAATTCTTCTGGTAATATAGAGATTGGATTATCAGCAGATTTGTCATCTCTATTGTCAGTAAAATGTTTTTCTATAATTTTTGAACCGAAAAACAAAGAAATTATAGATGGTATTATTGAAAGACTATGATCGGAAAAACCCGGGGTAAAACCAAACTTTTTATGTAATCTATTAATTCTGTTTAAATTCAATTCTTTAGTTTGAATTGGATATTCAACTATGCAATGTAAAAGATAGATTTCACCAGAGTTTTTAAAAAATTTGATTGATCTTTTTATCTCTGAATCTTTTGATATTCCTGTAGATATAATAATCGGTAAATTCAATTTTTTATTTATGCAAGATAAATATTCTAATAAAGGATAATCTGTGATCTCGCCAGAAGCAATTTTAATAAATGAAAAAGTATTAAAATTGTGAAACTTTTTATCTTCAAAAAATATTTTTGCATCCTCAATTGAAAAAAAGGATACACCCCAATTAAATTGATTTGTCTCATTGAAAGAAAAAAGTTTTTCATATTCATCAATTTTAAGCTGAATTGCATTGATGGATTCTACAAGTTTGTCTGAATTTAAGTTTAATACCTTTTTATAATACTTTTCATTTATAAGATTGTTACCATAAAAAAACTGGTATTTAAGATAGTCTGCTCCATTTTCTATAGCAAGTTCGGATAATTTTAAGGCTCTTTGTAAAGAACCATTGAAATTACATCCAATTTCTGCTATTATCGATGGAAGTTTTATTCCTTTTTTCATTGTACAATTCCATATTAATAAATTTTCTTAATTTTATTTTTCCTCTTCAAAGCTATTTCCATTGAGAACTGGAAGAATTTTTTCTTTTAATAATTGATCTCTTGAGTATTTATCATCTATATCGAAATCTGTTAATTTGAAAAGTGGATGTAATTCTTTATCTTTATCAAGAAAATAGTATGTATCTTCATCCTTTTCTCTTATTATTGTTACATGTATATTTTCAATACTATACGGAAGAAGATAATAAGTTTCTCTACAAGTGCATCGAAGATAACCATACTTTTCATTTTTATTTTCATAAATGTTTTTATACAATTTTTCTATGCAGCAACTTCTATAAGCCATAATTTTTACCTCATCAGTTAAATTAAATTAAATCCGATAAAATGCAACCGAAAAAAAGGTTGAAAAAATAAAAATTTATTTTATTAAATGAATTGAAATGTAGACTTTGTTTGTACTATTTATATAATAAAGGAGATTATTATGCCAGCATTTGTCAATTCTTCTAAATGTACTGGTTGTGGAGCATGCGTTGATGTATGTCCGGTAGGAGCTATTTCTCTTGTTGATGGTAAAGCTCTGGTAGATAAAGATACCTGTATAGATTGTGCTGCCTGCACATCTGAATGTCCATCAGAAGCTATTACAATGGAATAGTATCCATAAAAAGGCCAATTGATATTTAAGGGGTTGTCTGGTTATTGGGCAACCCCTTATTTTTATCTATATTAACTTATTCTCGGTAATTTTTCTGATTTCATCAAGAATAGGTATCAATTCTTTTTCTAATTCATTTAATTTATCAGTTATTTCTGATTTAAATTCGTTATCATCCAAATTTTTTAAATTGATAAGGACATTGTATTTAGCAGAATAAAATGCCGTATATAAATTTAATCCTCCAACTCCAACATCTGAGATTGCATTTATATTACCTATTTTTGCAATTTTGAGTAATAGTTTTGCAATATTCAAAGTATTACTTGCCGTTTCAAAAGGAATCTTGCATGCATTTTTAGTAGCATTATCTATTAAATCTTTATCTTTAGATTTAATAGCTAACATCATTTTGTTAAATGATTCAGTATCCTTATCAATAAATTCAAGTAAGAGATCTTTTAAGTTATGAAGCTCAAATGCAATTCTTTCTGCTTCTTCGCTAACATTTTCATAATTTTTCTTCTTAAAGGTGAGATTTCCAACCATACTTCCAAGACTGGCTGCAAGGCTTGCATTTAAAGCAGCAACAGAACCACCGCCCGGAGCAGGTGATTTTGAAGCAAGTTCATCTGTAAATGAATATAAAGATAAATCTATAAGTTTATTTTTCTTTCTTATTTTATATTCTATTATTTTTTCATCAGGATCAAATTTTTGTACTTCAGATAGACCAAGGGAAAAGCAGGCAATTTCTATTATCTCTCTTTCACTAACAGCTCTACTTAGATTCATTTTCTTTATATAGTGTAAACCAGATTCTTTAATGGCTGCAAGAGGCACAAGTCCAACGATTTCAGAACCGGTTATTCTAACTCCCAGTTTTTCGGCTTCTATGGAAGCCGCATCAAAAACATGATGCATATTTGTTACATTGAAATTTGTAAGATTAATTGAGATTTGAGCTCTTTTATAATCATCAACATACCATCCAATAGCCTTGCACTCCTTAAAAAGTCCGGGAATTATTGTTGTAGAACCATCATCATTTCTTTTAGTATCACCTTTTTCTCTTAATTTTTTAGCTATAATATTTGCTATTGATTTATCTTTTGTGTTTAAGTTTAAATTGTATGCTATAAGAAAATGTCTTGAACCAATTACAGTTGCACCAGTTTTTTTTATATTTTCATTAAAAGTCGAGGGGCCAAAGTCTGGCTTCCACATAGGATCAGTTAGCTTTTGTTCAAGGTTTTCATATTCGCCAGCTCTGATATCTGCAAGATTTTTTCTGTATGATTCAGTTGCAGCATATTCATATAAATATACCGGAATACCAAGTTCTTCACCGACTCTTTTACCAAGTTTTCTGGCAAGCTCCACACATTCTTCCATAGTTATATCAGAAACAGGCACAAAAGGACAAACATCGCATGCTCCAATTCTTGGATGAGCACCTTTATGCTGTCTCATGTCTATAAGCTGACTTGCCGTCTTAATTGCATTAAAGGCTGCCTCAAGAACACTTTCAGGGCTTCCAACAAAGGTATAAACTGTTCTATTTGTATCTCTACCAGGATCTATATCTAAAAGATTGACTTCACTAACCGATTTAATTGCTTCAGCAATCTTATGTATGGTTTCTTCATTTCTTCCTTCTGAAAAATTGGGAACACATTCAACTATTTTCATTGTATAAACCTCCAAAAATTTAACATTAAATATAACATTAGATAATTAAACTTATCAAAATAAATAACTTTTTCAACAATTCAATTTATATATATTAAGTATTAAAAAATTCTTGACAATTAAATTATTTTTGATAAATGAAAAAAGCAATAGCAATTCCAACATAGCTCAGCCGGTAGAGCAGCTGACTGTTAATCAGCGGGCCGCAGGTTCAAGTCCTGCTGTTGGAGATAATAGAGGCTGTTTATTACAGCCTCTTTTTTTATAAGTATATAAAGATTTTTATAACACTGATATATTAGATAAAGAATAGAAATTAAAAAATATCTATAAATTATTTTAAAAAATTGTTGCAAACAGATTATCTATAAAATTGAATTTTAAAAGTATTTAAAAAGTAATTGTTTTAATTGCTCAAAAGTAAAGGGTTTATTTATAGAATCAGTAAACCCATATTCAACTGGATTTGCAATGATATTATCCTCACTATAACCACTCATGACAAAAGCTAAAATATCCTGATCAATTTTTCTTATTTCTTTTATTACCTGTTGACCATCGATGCTACCTTTTAATGTTAAATCAAATATTAATGCATCAAACTTATTATTACTTTCATATAGTGTTTTTATCGCTTTTTCACCATCCTCGCATGTTGTAACTTCACAACCAAGTTTTTCAAGCATTTTTTTCAACACATTTTGTAAAACAATATCATCATCAAGAACAAATATCCTCTTTCCATTTAAGTTTTTATTTTCAAAAACTATCTTCTGGTTTATTAAATCTTTTTCGATAGCTGGAAGAAAAATTGAAAATTTAGTTCCAATATTCTCTTTTGATTCAACTTCAATATATCCATCATGCTGTGTAATTATCGAATGACAGATTGAAAGTCCAAGACCATGACCTTTTTCTTTTGTAGTGAAAAATGGATCAAAAACTTTTGAAATTATGTTTTGCGGTATACCTTTACCACTATCAATTATTTCGATTTTAATAAACTTTCCCTTTAATAGATTATTCTTCATCTCATCTAAGAATACATTTTTTGCATTCACAATTATATGACCGGATTCTGGCATTGCCTGAATTGCATTTATAGTAATATTCTGGAATACTTGAGAGATTTGAGCTTCGTCAATTAGACAATACGATAGATTCTCATCTATATTATAACTAATCTTGATTCTTGAACCACTTGCTGTAAAATTGATAACCTCTTTTAATATATTATCGATTGACTGAATTTTCTTTTTAGGTTCTCCACCTTTAGAAAATGTAAGTAGTTGATTTGTTAATCCTTTTGCCCGGTATAGAGAATTAAGAGATTCTTTTAATAGATTTGTTATTTCCTCTTTATCTTCCGAATTAATAGCCAGATCAATATATCCATAAACACCTTCCAATATATTGTTAAAGTCATGAGCAATTCCAGCCGCTAAAAGCCCTAAAGACTCAAGTCTTTTTATTGTTTGTAGCTGTTCGAGAAATTTTAATTTTTCGGAAATATCTTCTAAAACAACTACAGCACCAACAGATTTTTCGTTTTCATCCAGAATTTTAGATATTGTAATTTCAATATTTTTTCTTTCATTATCTTTTGAAATTAAAATTTTATCGTAATAAGAGATATCTTTAACAGCTTTTTTTTGAATTTCCTCTATAGGATTTATTAAAGAGCTACCATCAATTTTATCCATTATTGTAATGATATCATTGAATTTTTTTCCTGAAATTTCATTTAAGCTAAATCCAGTAATTTTTTCAGTGCTTTCATTTGCAAACAAAATAACCCCATTTGAATCAATAGATATTACAGCATCATTAATGGCATGTAATATTGCATTTAAATTCTTTTCATTTTCAAGTAATTTTTTCTCAATATTTTTTCGTTTATCTATATCTCTAACAACTGCAAGTAGCCTGTCTTTTCCTGAAAGACAGATCTTTTTCAAAGTAACATCAACCCAGAAAAGTTCCCCATTTTTCTTTTTTGCAAGCCATTCAAAATTGGGAATATTTCCTTTTATAGCGTCTTTTATTTTCTTCAGGGCATTTTCTTCAGTATATGGATAGATATTTGCACTTAAATCTGAAATATTAAGTGAAGTTATTTCTTCTATACTATCATAACCATATAAGTTAAGTGTTGTAATGTTGCAATCTATTATTTTTGCTTCTTCATCTGTGATTTCATCTATTTGGATGGAATCAGTTGTAGAATTAAAAATTTGTCTGAATTTTTCTTCGCTTTCAATAAGAGCTAATTCTTTTTCTTTTAATTCTGTTATATCACGAATTATTTCAATTGCTCCGATAATATTATTTTGATTATCATATAAAGGTTTAGCTTTACCCCATAGGTAAATCCTTTTACCAAAAAAATTATCTATATAAAATTCAGCAGTTATGACATCGGCATCTATTTTTAAGTTACTATAATTTTTACAAATTTCCGGATCATATTTAATTACAAGATCAATAAGCATTGGTCTTCTTTTTTTATAAAATGGTATGGAATATTCATAGTTTGCTTTACCTGTAATATCCTCACTTTTAATTCCAGATAAGTTTTCTATTGCTTTATTCCAGAATAGTACTTTGCCATACTTATCAATTACAAATGCAGGATCCGGTATGTCTTCTATAATATTTTCAAGTATTTTTTGATAATCCTTTAATTGGTTTTCTGCTTTTTTTCTTTGAGAAATATCTCTTATTATTGCCAGAATTGTAATTTTATCATCGATATAATGTGTATTTAAACTTACTTCAGTATCTATTATTTTGCCATCAACTTTTTTATGTTGCCACTCAAAGATTTGACTGTTACCGGTTAATGCATAATTTATTTTTTCAATAGCCTTTTCCTTCGAATCTCTACCATCTTCTTGATATTCCGGGGAAAAAAAGTAAGGTGATTTGCCTATTATCTCATCTTTACTTTTACAACCGAAAAGTTCAATAGCTTTAATGTTACAATCAAAAATGATATCTTTTTCAAGTATCAAAATTGCATCAGATGCAAAATTAAAAAGTTCTTTATACTTTATTTCACTTTTTATTAATTTTTCCTCCATATTAAAATATTTGGTTACATCTCTTAATGTACTGATTATGTACAATGGTTTATTGTTTAGATCATAAAATACTTTTCCATGGATTTCTATATAATAAAGATTACCTTTTATATCATAAATTCTATATATACTATCTTCTGAAAACCCTTTACTTAAAAGTTTTGAAAGGTTCTTTTTAACCTTATCTAAATCCTTTTCATGAACCAGTTGAAAAATATTTCGAATTTTAAAAATTGCAGACTCCTTACTATCGAAGCCAAAAAATTTCCATGCCATTTCATTGATTTCTAAAATATTTCCACTTGCATCGCTTATTACAACAGGATCTGGTGAATATTCGAAAATATTTTTGAAAAGTATTAGATTTTCAGAATTATTAAATTCCATTATACATCCTTATTAAATTATATATAATCTTATAGAAATAAAATTTCATCAAGATTTTTATTTTGTCATAATTATAATAATTATAATTCTTATAAAAAATTAAGCAAATATTTACAAAAAAAGGCAGAAGAAATTGTATTATTTCTTCTGCCTTGATAAATATAAAAATTATGTCTATTGTTTTTTTATCATATGCATTAAAAGATCCACACATCTATTTGAATATCCCCAT
>JBKBTB010000302.1:0-2026 GCA_046291015.1 Exilispira sp.
ATAAATTAAAACAGGTTATAGATGATAATGGAGTAAATATAATCTATATAGCAATTCCTTCTGCTAAGTCTGAGCAAATAACTAGAATTACTTCAATTATTAGAAAAATATATCCAGATATAACAATTAAAATAATACCTTCTATATTAGAGATAACTTCTAATATCCCTCTGCTTTATTCTCTTAGAGATATTTCTATAGAAGATCTTTTAGGAAGATCAGAAATTTCTATTGATATTGAATCTATACATCATCTTTTTTCTGGTAAAAAAATACTTGTAACTGGAGCTGGTGGAAGTATTGGAAGTGAAATTTGTAGACAATTATTGAAATATAATATTTCTCAACTGATAGCAATTGGAAGAGGAGAGTATTCCATATATAATTTAATTAAGGAACTTGAAAAGTTTAAGACAGTAAATAATATTTCTAAAGATATAGTTTATAAAATTGCCAATATAAAAAATATCGATTTGATGAACTCAATTTTTGAAGAATATAGACCGGATATTGTATTCCATGCTGCAGCTCATAAACATGTACCTTTAATGGAATTCAATGAAGCTGAAGCGATACACAACAATATTTATGGGACTAAATATGTTCTGGATCTTAGTTTAAAATATGATGTAAAAAATTTTATCCTGGTTTCGACAGATAAAGCTGTAAATCCTGTCAATATTATGGGAGCTACAAAACGAGCAGCCGAGATTCTTGCATTATATTATAACAATTTATATAATTTGAAAACAACAATTGTTCGTTTTGGCAATGTTATTGGAAGTAGAGGATCAGTTATCCCTTTATTCATTGAGCAAGTCAACTCTGGTGGTCCTATTACAATAACTCATCCAGATATTGTAAGATATTTTATGACAATACCAGAAGCAGCTACATTAATGCTTAATGCAGCAGCATATTCTAAAGGAGGAGATATATTTGTTCTCGATATGGGAAAACAGTATAAGATTATTGATATTGCTTATAATTTGATAAAATTCTTTGGGCTTGAACCTGAAAAAGATATTAAAATTGAGTTTACCGGTCTTAGGCCAGGTGAAAAACTCTATGAAGAGCTATATTTTAATAAAGAGAAAATGTTAAAAACCTTTAATGATAAAATATTACAGATAAAACCAGAAGATATTAATATTGATAAAGATTCAGTTGAAAAAATAATTCAAACTCAACCTATAGATTTATTTAAAATGACTGGCAATGATATTCGAAAATGGTTAAAAAATATTGTATATGAATATAATTATGAAGAAAATTCAAGCAATATTTTATCCGGGAAAAAATTTGTAAGCTAAGTATATGAAAAAACTTTTAATAATCTCTTTTTATTTCCCGCCAACTGGTGTTGGAGGAGCAATTAGAATTGTTAAATTTACAAAATATCTTCCCTCTTTTGATATAGAGCCTATAATATTAACTACCACAGAGGATACTTTTGGAGTAAAAGATTATAGTTTGTTAAATGAATTACCAGAAAATTTAAAGATATTTCGAATCCCCTCATTTTATATATTCAATTATATGCCAAAGTTCAAATTCTTAAAACTCAATCAAATTATTGCCTTTATTGGGAGAAATTTCATATGGCCAGATTCTTCAATATATTGGGCAAAAAAAGTTTTTATCGAAGCCTGTAAAATTATAGAAAATGAAAAAATAGATTATATCTTGACTACTGGAGGTCCATTTTCAGTTCATCTTACAGGATTAGATCTTAAAAAAAAATTCCCATTTATTCAATGGATTGCAGATTTTAGAGATGAATGGACATTAAATCCATTTGTGAAATATGGTTTTTTTAGAAGATTATATGAAAGAAAACTCGAAAAAAGGGTGATGCAAAAAGCAGATAAAGTAATTACTATTTCAAACCATATTAAAGATAAATATATAAGATTATATCCATTTTTAATGGGAAAAATAAAAGTAATATACAATGGATTTGATGAGGATGATTTTAAAAACTATAAAAAAGAGTATGTAAAATCCGATTATCTTAATATAGCAT
>JBKBTB010000063.1:0-9218 GCA_046291015.1 Exilispira sp.
GGGGGTGAATTAATTTATACAATTTTAGGAGCACCAATTATGTTTTTGATAAATGGTCTATCTTATATATTTTCTGCTTTCACTGAAATTTTTATTAATGTTTTTAAGGTAAAGCATTAAATTCAAAAATTCAATTTTTTTGAAGATTTGAAGGCTGGCTTTAACTATGTTGCTAAAAATAAATCTATGAAACTTTTTCTTATTAATGCATGTTTTATAAATTTTTTCTTTATGATTGGTTTTGTTCTTATGATTTCATTTTTTAAATCTTCATCTTACCTTGGAGAGAAAATTTATGGTTATGTCATGGTGGCAATGTCTTTTGGTTTGTTTCCTGGTTATATGCTTATGTTAATAATTAAGGTAAAAGATGAAAGAAGAGTATTGTTTTTCGCAATCAATGCCATTATTTTTCACAGCTTTTGCTGTCATTTTTCCAATGATTAAAAATGGTTATTTGATGCTACCGGTTGTTTTTATTGTTGTTATTGGTAATAGAATCAATTATGAGTGTTATTGTGCCTCAAGATAAAAGTAATTTAATTATGATATCCTCTTTTTTCATAGCTTTTCTTGGAATGATACCTATGATAATATTGCGAGAAGGTAGGAATTTTATAGGGTATAAGATTTCAAATAATCCATAAAAATTAGAAAATGAAATTGATAAAAATAGATAGAAAGCAAACTATTGCTGAAGATTAAGATTTTCAATTATTATATTTATTTTATCTTGGCAAATATTTCTTTAATAAGATGAATATCTTTATCATTTATAAACCTTTTAGGAATAGCTATAACAATATTTGTCTTATGATATATTATAAAAAAATTCTTTGATTCCTTAATTTTATTGATGTTTGAAAACAAAAGATCTGTTTTCCTTCCATCAACTAATATAGAAATTCTGTCATCATCTATAATATAGGTTTGTTCCTTTATTATTTTTAAATCATCTGTAAAATCTTTCTTAAGTCTATTATATAAAAGAAGAATGTAGATAAAAACAAATAATATGGATGATGTTGAAGATACAAATATTATTTTTAAAATCGAGATATTTATTGTAGATAATATCTTTATTAAATATAATAAAGCTGCAATAACAAAAATATACAATGGTATTATAAAAATTATTTTAGATGCGGTCTGATAATAAAAAAGATTTTTGAAGTCCTTTTCATTCATCTTTCCGGTAAAAATTATTTTTTCTCTCATAATACTGCCTTTAATATAGTAATTTTCCCTTTTCTTATTTTTATCAAGATTAAAATCAAAATCAACATTTCCTTTTAATTGTTTTTTCAATATATTATTTATATAATTAAAATTAAAATTGAGAAAAATTATTTTCAATTAAATAAATTTCAGAAAAAGAATGAATTTTTTAAGATAAATTTTTTTATTTATTATTTAGATAATAAAATTTTAATTAAATAATAAAATAAAGAGGGAAACCATGAAATACTTATCCGATTATAATACTCCAGTTTTTTGGGCTGAAGGACATCCTGGAAAATTAGATAAAGAAAACTGGAAACTAAAAGTTTGCGGACTTGTTGAAAAACCATCTGTTTTAGACTGGCAAAGTATAATGGAAATTCCTTCTAAAACTTTAAGGACAAGACTTACAAGTGTTACAAGATGGTCTATAGAAGGTGAATGGACTGGAATTTTAATTTCGGATATTGCTAAAATATTTAATATAAAAAAAGAGGCAAAATTTTTAAGAGTATATTCTTATAGATTGATCTATGATACTACCATAGATTTAGACATGGCTTTTAAGGAGAAAACTATTCTGGCTTATAAGTTCAATGGCTACGATTTAACTGAAGATTATGGTGGTCCTATAAGACTTTTAGTACCATATCTATGGGGTTATAAATCTGCAAAAAGTATAGTTAAAGTTGAATTTACAGACACTTATACAAGTGGTTACTGGGAAAAAAGAGGATATACCGACCATGCAACATTTGAAAAAACTTTTGTTAGAGATTTAAACGATGGTGGTAAATTAAAAAAATTCCCCGATCAATTTGAGATTTAATAACTATTATTATTGATATTTATAAATCCATATTTAAAAGATCATCTAAAGATATTTTAGATCTTTGTTCTTCTTTTTTATACATCTTTCTTTTCGCAGGAAGGTATATATCATTATAGAACTTTGCAAACTCAAAGATCTCTTCATCTTTATAATTTTCAGGTATTTTAACCATTAAAAAGTAATCTTTATGTCTTATTCCCTTAAATATTACATATATTACATCACTTATCCTGCTAACAAATGTTTTTAAATAAATAAAAATAAAAAGAAAGGTACCAAAAATTATAGATATGAAAATAAGAAGTTCTATGCTTATTCTCAAATTTTCATAATATTGAGTTGAAAAATTAATTTTGAAATATCCTATGTTTAACTCGGTATTTGAAAAATTCTTTTGTAAATATTCATATTTTTCTGCTTTATATAAAAAATTTTCACTTAAGATATTATTTAATTTGATTTGATTCTCAATCTTATTTTCAAGATTTATAATTTCAACACTTAAAATCTTACTATCTGCCATAAATGTATTTTTAATTTTAAGTAAAAATTCATTTATTTGTTCATATTTTGAATTAATATAATAATCATTTATTATCTGATTATATCCTAAAAATGCAAATTGATAGGTTTCTATCTGTTTTTCAACCATTTTATTTACTGAGAAATCTGAAATTAAAGAGTAACCTATCAATGAGATTAAAAGGGTTAATATAAAGATAACCAGTATTTGAGACATATGATTTTGAGCCATCTTGCTGCTTGAATTTTGAAGTTTTTTCAGGATTTTTAAGACTCTAAGTATCCTTAAAATCCTTGTTATTCTTATAGCCCTTATTAATCTTATAATCTTAATAAATCCAATTGAGCTTTTATATATAGATTTTGAAGTTAAATAAAGAAAAACAGAAGGAATGGAATTTATAAATAAAAGAGGAATACTGCATAAAAAATCAATCCATCCATATTGATATATAAAGTATGAAATAAAACCATTATTTTTTATAGATAAGATAGATCGAATAATAAATTCCATAGAAAATATTAAATCAACACCAAAACCAATAAACATTAAAATAATCTTAATTTTAATGTCAAAACCTTTAATAATAGAGAAATCTTCAAAAAAAATCTGTAAAATACTTATTAAAATTACAAAATTGATAAAAATATCAAATAATTTACCTACCAAATTCTTATTTTCTATTTTTCCCATCTCATTTCCTTTCTGGTATACTTTGTTTTACTTGATTTCATTTGCTATTAGAAAAAGTTCATCTATTATTCCTCTACTGTATCCAAAATCCTTTGCAATTTTTCTTGCAACACCAAACCAGCTTTTATCTGGTGTTTCTGCTCCCTTTTCTATTTTTAAATTTGGATCATATTCATTGAATCTATGAAGTAGTATAAAAAGTAATCTTGAACTTGCTTCCCATATTTCTAAAAGATTTTCTGGAAGATTGGAATCAACTGCCAATTTAAATTCAATTATATCCATCTCAGGTATTTTTCTTGCAAGTATTTTGGAACTATTTGTACATATCTGTATCTTTTCCTCATTTGTAGCTGCATTTAATAGTATCTTCTTATTTTCTTTTTGAAAATTTGGAAATTGCGAAAAAAGCAATAATATTTTTAAATAAGAGATATATTCACCAGCTTCAATATAGCATTTTTGAACTCTGACAAGTTCATTATATGTAAATGCCTTTCTTTCAAAAAGTAGATTAATTATTTTATCAATATATTTTGTCTGCAAAATATAATATACTGGCTTTAGTTGTAATCTTGTAATTGGATCAAGAAGCATTTCCTCCATTAATGATATAATTTTTTCTTTTAATACTTCTTCATTAACAGGTCTTTTTCTTACCTTTCTTAAGATAGAAAGATCGATCTCGCTATTAATTACCTTTTTGAAAAAATTCAAAGATTGATCGACCACCCTTTTTTGCAATGTAGATATTATATATGCAATTGTTTCTCTGGGAGGTAGATTGGGGAAAAATTCTGGTCTGGTAAATGAAACTTCAAGTTTTGGGAGATTTGTTTTTATAAAAGTTATTATCTGCTGTTCCGCACCAATTGGACAATCTTTTTTAATGACCGGGAGGCTTAAAAGATGCTCAAGAAATTGATCTATTTTAGGATTATTTTCTACCATAGATTGCTTTCCCTATTTTATTTCAATTAAATTTTAGAATCTATATTTTAATATCGGATTTTTTTTCTGTAAAGATAAAGATAAATCGGAGAGGAAGGGATTCGAACCCTTGATACCTTAAAAGGTACTCCGGTTTTCGAGACCGGCCGATTCAACCACTCTCGCACCTCTCCATATTAGATTTCTTATATATTCATTTAATAATTTTTTTAAAAAAATCAAAATATTTTTTGTTTTTTAATAATTATATGCTATTATTAAAAATAATAAACTTTAGTTATTAACTAATATTAAATTGATGAGGAGGATTAATGAAATCAAATTCTAAAATATTTGCATTCCTTTTTTTCACATTAACTTTAATATTCTTTTTATCAAGCTGTGCTCCTATTTCAAGTCAGCAGGATGCAGAAAAATTTACCAATGCCATGATAAAAGGTTATATGATTGGTGATTCTGATGTATCAAAATCAGCATTAAAAGTTAGTGTTTATACATCTGATACTATTACAGTTACAGAAATTTCTGCTGATCAATTACAAAGCAAATTTTCCGGTTCCCACTTTGTAAGTAATATAAATACTAATTTTGACGGTGTAACATTTACCTATAGTTCTACAAACCTTATTTATGATAATGAAACATATATTGTATCCGGGCAAGTTCATTGGGCATTAGATGTTTTTCTTGATTCATCTGGTTTTCATGGAGTTTTTATTGCCTATGGAACTCTTCAGGTTTCAAAAAATGGACAGAACCAGAATGTAATATTTGACGCAAAATATACTACAGATTTTACTCTAACTGATTCTGATGATGATGGTATTTATAGCATTAGTTTCACAGGTAGTTTTATATCATATGTAAATGATTTTGTTGTTAATAATAGTTCATGGAGTATAACATTTGAAGGTCAACTTTTTGGGGCTGCAATGTAGGATAATCTTAAAATAATCAAAAAAATTATTTTATAAAAGAAAGGGGCTGAATAAACTTTCAGCCCTTTTTTTATTGTTTTTCCCTAAAATTCTGGTAATCCAATTTTACAAGGTTAAAAAAAGTGCTAAAAAAAGAAAATAAGGCTATTTACCTTTTCTTTTTTGCTCTTGTTTTTACATATATTGGTTCGACACTGCAAAGTGGAATTTTCAATAATTTTGCAGTTGAAAAACTTAAAATCCTCCCTTCCCAACTTGGAATATATGAATCTTTAAGGGAATCGCCTGGAATTATTGCTGTATTTTTCGTTTCACTTTTAATGTTCTGGCAGGAACAATATCTTGCTGGTATATCTGCCTTGATGATGTCTATCGGTTATTTTTTTTATGGATTTGCTACTAAATGGAATCAGCTTCTTTTTATAGGTTTTTTTGCAAGTCTTGGTCTTCATATTCACCTTCCTCTTTCAAATACAATTGCCTTATATCTTTCAAAGATGAATCATGAAGGAAGAATGCTTGGTATTGTTCAAAGGATCAGTTATGTCGGGCAATTTCTTGCTATGGGCTTTATAATTGCCTTTGGTAAATTAATTCCTTACTCATATATTTTTATATCTTCAAGCATTGCATTAATCTTTGCATCAATTTTTTATTTTATGTTGCCAAAAACAGTTGGAATAAAAGAAAAACCAAAAATTGTAATAAAAAAACAATACTGGGTATATTATGTATTGACATTTTTGGAAGGTTGTAGAAAGCAAATTTTTATTACATTCGCAATATTTGTACTTGTAAAGGTATATCATATATCTGTTCAGTTAACCGCAATACTTCTTTTTATAAATTCAATTTTGGTTATACTTATAAGTCCTTCTATAGGAAGACTTATTGATAGATACTCTGAAAAAAAAGTTCTTTTTGTAAGTTATTTTTTAGTTTTCTTTATCTTTTTAGGATATGCATTTATACATAAACTTTTTTTGCTTATTATCTGCTACAACCTGGATAACATTTTATATCTTGGAAGCATCAGCCTTACTTCTTATATAAACAAAATTGCACCCAAAAAAGAATTACGACCGACTTTATCTACAGGTGTTACGATGAATCATATAGCTGCTGTTTTTATGCCAATTGCAGGAGGGATAATCTGGGCTAAGATTGGATATGAAGTTGTATTTCTAGTAGGAGCCTTTGTAGTTCTTATTTCCCTTTTCTTTATGAAATATATGAAAGATATTCGCACCCGGGGTGACTCGAACACCCAGCCCTCAGATCCGCAATCTGATGCTCTATCCACTTGAGCTACGGGTGCAACAATAAAAAGTTAACCTATATCAATTTTTTTGCAAGCTGGCTTGCAATCTTATAACCATCTGCGGCAGAAGTAGTTATCCCACCACAATATCCAGAGCCCTCACCTATCATATAAATACCATCTAAAATCTGCCCATAACTATCTCTTACTACCTTTACAGCAGAAGAGGTTCTGGTTTCATAACCAATTGCTATACCATTTTCAATAAAACCATCTATTAACTTATTAAAATATTTAAAAGCATCTTTAAAATCCTCTTCAATCTCAAATGGAAAAAGTTTCAATATATTAGCATTATATAACTTAAAAGGATAAGTTGAATCAATCCCCGGTGTATTACTATACTTGTTGTGTTCTGAAATATAAAAATCTGAGATATTTTGAAAGGGGGCAAAATATTTGTTCAATTTCTTATTTTGGTAATCCAGTTGCTTAAAAATATAATAAGGTAGTTTTTCAAAAATTTGTTGAAATATTAAATTTATCTCCCAGTTTTCATATTTTAATCTATTTTTCTTATCTTCATTTTCTATTTCAATATTTGTTTTTCTTGAATTTTCTTTTATAAATATTCTATTTTTATTTATAACACCTAATTCAAATTCTATAGTATTTTTAATCTTATTAAAACTTAATAACTCAAAATCTTTTAACAAAAATTTATTCAGTATTTTATCAAAATTTAAAGATATACTTTTAATAAAATTTAAAGCAAGATCATTACTTATTGAGCAAACTATTGCAGAATTTGAGTTATTACCATCTCTTAAATATTTTGAAGCTCCATTTGTAACAATTTCATCCTCTTCACTATTTGATGGCAGGATGATACCACCAGGACACATGCAAAATGAATAAATAGTTGAAAATCTCCCCTTATATAAAAGTTTATAATTCGCAGAGGGTAATACTTTATAATATTTTCCATATTGATTCTTATCTATTAATTCTTTTGGATGTTCAACTCTGAAACCTAAGGCAAAAGGTTTTGGTTCAATTTTTGCACCAAGTTTATATAAAATTTTGTAAATCTCTTTGCAGCTATGTCCTGTAGCCAGAATAATAATATCTGTTGAGATTTTAAAAATATCTTTTTCTATATTTTGTCCCTTTGCCAATTTCTTTTCGTAATTTTTTGATTGATTAAACTCTTTTTCTATTTTTAAAAGTTTTAAACTCCATCTACCAGATGATCTATCATCTTTGTTTTCTTCAATATCAATAAGTTTTGTATTAAAATAAAATTCAACACCTTTTTCTTTAAAAAATTCTCTAATATTTGAAATTACCTTTAAAAGATTATCTGAACCAATATGAGGATAGGCATCATATAATATTGATTTCGGTGCACCGAAATAATGAAATATATGAAAAATTTTTTGGTTTACTTCATCTCTGCTTCTGGTATAAAGTTTACCATCAGAAAATGTTCCTGCCCCACCTTCGCCAAAATTTACATTTGAATAAGGATTAAAAATCATATCATTAAAATAGTTTTTAATTGTTATTTCTCTTTCATCTACCTTTTCCCCCATTTCGATTATTACTGGAAATATATTTTTTTCTAAAAATGCAAATGTAGCAAATATTGAAGAAGGACCAAAACCTATAATTACAGGCTTTTTAATTAATTTTTTTTTAATACTATTCAAATCAAATTTAATAGTGGAATCTATTTTTTTATGTACATCTTTAGCTTTATCATTTTCATTATTTTTTACATCTAATAGGCTTGAGTTGTATTCTATAATATTGAAAATTCTTTTTTCATCATAAATCCTTTTAATAGATTGAATTTTTAGTCTTTTAATTTCTGTCTTATCTATATTTAATAATTTTTCTTTATTATCATCACTTAAATTCAAATGATATTCTGCAACAATTTTATCTTTTTTTCTTGCATCAATGGATTTTTTAATGATACAATAGTTTGTAATATTCTTACGATGGATTATCAAATCTAATTGATCATCTGGTTTAATTTTATTATTAAGATAGAATCGAATTATTATTTGCATTTTTATCTATTATTTTATTTAGAAATTTAATATAATTTATATGATTATAACTTATACTTTGAAAATGTTATCAGTATATTTTCTTTAATATTACCTTTTTCGTCAAAGTTTATTATATTTATTGATTTAACAAGCTGATAATTTTTATATGTAAAATACTGAATATTAATATCCATCTTTTTAATATTTTCTTGAAAAAAAGAAATAGAAGAAAGAAGATAATTTAAAAATGTAAACTTATAAGATATTAATTCTGAATTGTCCAGTAAAATAAATGTATTTTTATTCTCTGTAATTGTAAAATTCTCAAATTGCCTGTTAAGTTCTTCTTCGGAAATAAAAACAAAAGATAAAAGTTCAAGATAGATATTAAAATAAGATAGAGCAAAATCATTGTATTGTTGATTTATTCCATCAATATTTATTGATGGCTTGCCATTTTCGACAGATAATATTATGTTTATATCTTTAAGCTGTTTTGAAAAGGCGTCTGAAGGTAATTGACTTAAAAATTCTGTAAAAATAGAAGAAGAAATTATACAGCTAAAATTTTTTGGTAAAACTGCCTGTTGCTTTTTTATATATTCAATGAACAAAGTTTTTGGGTCCTGAGCAGAAATTTGAATAAAAATTACTTGATTAACGATTAAAAGAGTAAAAATCATAAGAGTAAGTAAAAATTTTCTTTTTTTCATTAATTTTGCCTTGTTTTTTTATCTTT
>JBKBTB010000303.1:0-2022 GCA_046291015.1 Exilispira sp.
GAATATTATTTTTTTTTAACTTTTCGATATCTTTTTCATCTGCTACAAGGTTTGTATTTATATTTATAAATCTTTTAATGCATGTTATTATCTGTTTTTGTCGGGATTTATCCTTTTCTATGAAAATATTGTCCAGTAAAAAAATATACCTGATATCTGGATTGCTTAATAGCTTAATAATACTTTCCTGATTATAAATCTGATTATTTTTTAGCAATAAATTTTTAATAAAGGGATAATCAAAAAGGGAATGATATTCTTGTAAACTATTATTTATATTTAAATTCACAAAATTCAAATATTTTAATGGATTTTCTAAAATATTGTGAAATTCAAAATAATCCTTTAATACAAATGTTTTTATCTTTTCATAATATATTAATGAAGGGATTAGTCTGACTTTATTATTAATATTTGGGTATCTCTCTTGATAAAAATGAGAAATGTTTATATATAAGGCGGCAATTAAACATATTATAATCAATATAGATATAATTTTATTAAAATTAGTCTTTTCCAGTTTAAAACTTAAAATTGTATGATATATGCCATAACCAAGAATAATATAAGGTACTGCAAAAAATATCACTGTATATCTATCTTCATGAATTTGCAACGAAAGAAGATGAAAAAATAGAGTTCCAAGCATAAACAATAAAATATAATTAATTGGGTTTAAAATCTTCTGCTTAATATTTTTATTTTGAATAAAATTTTTAATGGAAAAACATCTAAATGCTATATAAAATGAATATAAAGCAAGTAGAATTGATGCTAAAACAGGTATCAATCCAATTACAAAAAAACCATAAGCTCTATCGAGATAATATTTATACTCAAAAAAATAGTGTCCTGTAAATCTTGATATATCCAAAGTTATTATTAAAAAAGGATTAATTATAATTTTCAATGTTTCAGCTCTAAATCTCAATAAACCACTGCCATGCCTTATATAACTACTTAATATGAAAAAACCAGAATTTTTATCAAATATAAAAAATGGTATCCAGATTAAAATGGAAATAAAAATACCAAAAGATAAATATAAATAATTTATCTCTTTAAGTCTTTTTCTTAAAAATATCATCAATAAAACAACAGGTATTGCATAGATTATTATCATATGAAAGAAAGGCATTACTGAAATAGATATTATTAAACCAAAAATATTTTTTGTCTTATATTTAGTTAAAATATCAAAAAGATAACCAAGTAATAAAGTTGAAAAGATTATTATAAAGTGTGGATTCCAGTAGCTTACAGTGTATTTAACTGACCAGGGGAAAACTGCAAATACCAGAGCAATTAAAAGAGATAAGAAATATGGATACTGAACAAAATTAATATTAATTTTATTAGGCTTAATATTGTTTTCTATTGCTAAATCCTCGGGAAAATTGTTTTTTAAATGGCAATATTCAAAAAGCTTTTTAGAAAGCCAGAAAATTAAATATATGGAGAAAGTTCCAAGAAGAACCCAGAAATAATATATTGATTTTACTGTTTTAAATAATTTAATGAGCAAAAAAGGAATTAAAGAAAGATAGGGACCTGGAATATAAGTAAAAAATCGTGGATGACCATAGTATCTTAATTGCTGACCCCATATATATGCTTCAAGTTCATCTATTTTAGAATAATGATTTGAACCAAGTCCAATAAAAACAGCATAAAATCTTAATAAAAAACCTATTATTAAAATTAATAAAAGTATTTTTCGATAATTTTTTTCAATTTTTTCTATTATATTTTTATTTAGCACTTTTAAGCCTATTTTAATTTTATTTCTTAATATAAAAAATTATAAAATATATTTTTTAATTTGCTAACATCATTAATTAATTATTTATTATTATTAAATAATTTATGCTTATTATTTTATTATTTATTGATTATAAATTTTCATTATTTTCTAAAATAAATTTTGCATACTCAATATCTTCATAATTTGTTATCTTAAAAAGTTTTTTGCTTCCTTCTACTATTTTAGGTTTTATTTTTGAATATTCATATACGAGTGAT
>JBKBTB010000304.1:0-2012 GCA_046291015.1 Exilispira sp.
GGTTTTGGAACTTTCAAGAAAAGAAAAAGAAATAATCTCATTATTCAAAATCCCAGAACAAAAGAAAAAAAATTATATAATGATCTTTATTCTGTTAAATTTAAATTGAGCAAGAAAACTATCATTAATAAAGAGGTTTGCTCTAATGAATAAATTTAAAATTGTTATGGTTGATGACAACTGGGAAATATGTGAGCTTTTTAAAACTATTATTCAAAATTTAGAAATGTTCGAGGTTTTTTCTTTTGATAAAGGTCAACGATTTTTAGAATATATTGAAGAAAATAATTATGATATTGCAATTATTGATATAGATCTACCAGATATTTCTGGCTATGATCTTATAAAAATTATAAGAAACGAGATGAAAAATTATGTCCCTATAATTGTAATATCTGCATTTGATGATTTTATGCATAAAATAAAAGCACTAGAACTTGGAGCAGATGACTATATCATTAAGCCAGTCAATATTTTTGAAGTTGTAATTAAAATGAACAATCTGCTTAAAAGGCAGAGCTATCTTTCAGAACTAAATAAAAGAGAAGCTATAATAGAAGAAAAAGCAGAAATTATTAAACTATTGAAAACTTTTTTTAATGAAAAAGTTTATGAGCCAGCAAAGAGATTAAAAAATCATTTTGATCAACAGATTGCAAAAGGTAAGATGTCTTTGAGCGTTGATAAAGTTTATGAAAATTATGAAAAAATTTCAAAGGATTTTGAAAGTTTGATTGAAAACTATGAGAAATTAAGTTCAGAATTAGAAAAAAGAATTGAAAAAATTCAAGAAAAAAAGGCTCAATTTATTCATCAAAAAGAAATTGAATCAAGATTTAAAACAAAATTTTAATATTTATACTTATTTATTGAAATAAAATTTTTATTTTATATAATAGATCTGTAACTTAGATTTAAAGAGGTAAATATGCTTTCAGAAGAGAAGAAAGCCTTACTGAAATATTATAATGAAGGAATTGAGCTTTATTTTAATAAAGATTTTAAAAATGCTGCAATAAAATTTCAAAAAGCTCTGGAAATTGATCCAGATGATGGTCCTTCCAAACTTCAATATTTAAGATGTGTTGAATATATTAAAAATCCACCCCCAGAAAGCTGGGATGGAGTATTTACAATGGTTACAAAGTAAAATATTCACTGGTTTACCTGATTTACTGGTTTTGCTGAATTATAATATTTTATTAAATGTTATTATACAATATATATTGATATAAGGGAGACAATAATTATGAATAAAAAGGATAAGCCAGCATATATAGACAGGATTGTTACAACATTCGGTGCTGAGACAAGTTTTACCGGCAATCTGGTTTTTAAAACATCAGTCAAAATATGTGGTGAATTTAAAGGCACAATTAAAACAGAAGGTTTTTTAGAAATAGCGCCTGAAGCTAAGGTTGAAGCAGATATAGAGGCAGGTTCAATTAAGATAGCCGGTATATTAAAAGGGAATATAAATAAATCTGAAAGAGCCGAACTTGTTAATCCAGCCCAGATGTATGGAAACATTCAAACAAAAGTTTTGAAAATTGAAGATGGAGTAATTTTTCAAGGCGAATGTAAGATGATAAAATAGTTTCATTTTAAAATAAAAATCTTTCTTGACAACTTTAAAAAACCTGTTATTTTTCTTTGCGACTTTGCCCTCATAGCTCATACGGTAGAGCGTTTCCATGGTAAGGAAAAGGTACTCGGTTCGATTCCGAGTGAGGGCTAAGAAAAAATAATTTTTTAATAATAATAACTATTTATTAATATTTAAGGTGATATATATGAGAGAATTGATAGCATTTAAATGTGAAGTGTGTGGAAACAAGAATTATACTTCAGATAAAAACAAAAAAAATACTCCTGATAAATTATCATTTAAAAAATATTGTAAATTTTGTCATAAGCATACCGTCCATACAGAGACAAAAATTAAATAAATTTTGCATATAGGTCAGTAGCTCCAATTGGTAGAGCGGCGGTCTCCAAAACCGCATGTTGGG
>JBKBTB010000305.1:0-1996 GCA_046291015.1 Exilispira sp.
CAATAGCAATATTAAATAATATTATGTTTATTTATAGTAGTATTAAGAAATAATATATTTATTGTAATATGTAATTTAATGTTATTTTTAATAAAGAATTTAATTTTAATTTTTATTATAAAATATTAAAGTATAAAATGCATAATTATAAAAAATACATCAATAAAATATAAAGCAATAAAATATAAAAATATAGCTACAAAATTATAAAAACAGAAAGCAATCAAATATAAAATATATGAAATATAAAGTTACAAATTTACATCTATAATGTAGGAGTTAAAAATGACCCATCATATGATGATTCTCATGATTCAAATTGGAGCTATTTTATTTTTTGCAAAATTGGGGGGTAAATTATTTCAAATCTTCAAAATGCCTGGTTTATTGGGCGAATTGGTTATAGGAATAATAATTGGACCTTATCTTTTAGGTTCTATTGCTTTACCTGGTTTTCCAGATGGTTTATTTCCTCTTGAAGGGGGATTCCCTGTATCTGTTGAACTTTATGGTATAGCAACCATTGCATCCATCATACTTCTTTTTATGGCTGGTATAGAAACTGACCTTGGATTATTCTTAAAATATTCTGTAGTAGGTTCTTTTGTGGGTTTAGGTGGAATACTGGCATCTTTTTTCTTTGGAATGTCAATTACATATCTTTTCTCTGGAATTTTCTTAAAAAATAGTTTATCCTTTTTTTCTCCTCAATCTTTATTTTTAGGTGTAATGTCAGCAGCAACATCTGTAGGTATAACTGCCAGACTTTTATCTGAAAAAAAGAAGATGGAGACTCCGGAAGGAGTAACCACATTAGCTGCTGCTGTTATAGATGATGTCGGAGGCATTATAGCTCTGGCAATTGTTCTTGGTATTGTTGGTTCAACAAGCGGGAAAATTTCCGGTGGTTATAGTAAAATAGGAATTGTAGCAGTTAAAGCAATTGGAATATGGCTTATAGCTACAATTATAGGTATTTTAGCTGCTCATAAGATTAGTTTTCTATTGAAACTTTTTAAATCCAAAACTGCTATTGCAATACAGGCTCTTGGACTTGCATTAATAGTCTCCGGTCTTTTTGAAGAAGCTGGTCTTGCAATGATTATTGGAGCATATGTAACAGGATTATCTTTATCTAATACAGATATAAAAAATGTTATACATGATATTTTGCATCCAATATATGAATTTTTTGTTCCAATATTTTTTTGTGTCATGGGCATGCTTGTTGATATTCATACTTTTTCTTCATTACCTGTAATAGCATTTGGATTAATCTATACAATTGGTGCAATATTAGCCAAAACATTAGGTTGTGGTTTTCCTGCTACTATTTTTGGTTTTAATTTTAAAGGTGCTTTTAGAATAGGTGCCGGAATGGTTCCAAGAGGTGAAGTAGCACTTATAATTGCAGGTATTGGTATTTCCGGTGGTTTTATAGATCAGAAAATATTTGGAGTTTCAGTACTTATGACTTTACTGACAACGCTTTCTGCACCTCCTATTTTGATTTCTGCATTTACAATACCGGGTAAAGGAACTAAAAAAGAAGTCAAAGTATCCGAGATAACAAAATTTAAGCTTTCTTTTGCATCAAATGAGCTTTCTCTTTTAATGTTACAAAATATAGTCAGTTTTTTTGAAGAGGAACATTATTATGTAAGTATTTTAAGTCCAGAAGATGAGATTTATCAAATGCGAAAAGAAAAGTATGTTATAACTGTTGATAGACAGGGGAAAGATATTATTGTTTCTTATAAGAAAGATGATGAAGGAATAATACTTGCTAGTTTGATAGAAGTCTTTGCAAATGCTGAAAAAATGTTAAAAGGTTTGAAACTTCCTCTTGATCAGAATTCTGCAATAAAAAGATTACTTGAAAGTAAAAATATCCATCCTTCAAAAATTGATCCGCAATATCTTTCAAGGGAAAATATTATTATGAATTTAACAGGATCAACCAAAGAAGACATTATTCAGGAATTATTAGGAGCCA